>NZ_PSWE01000024.1:0-53937 GCF_002932195.1 Rathayibacter sp. AY1C4
GCGAACGTGGGGAAGTCGGACCTGGTCGTGGTGCCGTCGCTCTCGGACGAGGGGCTGCGAGGCGAGACCCGTCTCCTGGTCGGACCGGCCAGCCACCTCAGCCGGCTGAGCGGATCCCTCCGGTCGGACCCCAGGCGACTCCGGTGCCGCCCGCGTCGCCCTGGTAGTCGTCGGGCGAGAGGGTCATGCCGCTCGCGACGAAGTCGGCGGTCGCCGCGCAGTCCGTGACGACGACGTCGCCGTCGGAACGCGCGAGCCCGTAGAGGCAGACGGACTCGTCGGCGAGCTCCGCGGCCGAGAAGGAGTCGAGGCTGAGGGTGGCGAAGTAGTCGACTCCGGCGATGCTGCCCAGGTAGCGCGTCGGCCCCCAGTGGAAGACGCGGAGGCTCGCGAGGGTCGACAGCGGGCGCGTGGCGACGTCGTCGGGGACGGCCCAGGGCTCGGTGAAGACCTCCAGCGACGGGCGAGGGGCCAGCGCGACGGAGGCGGCCGTGCCGAGGGCGGCGAGCCCGAGCACGGCGACGAGGGCGGCGATCACCCCGAGGCGGCGGCGCGGGCGGGGCGTGGCGGAGGTGCGGGAGTCGGCGTCGTCCGCTCCGGTGGTCTCGCCGGTCTCGTCCCCACCGGTCCGGCCGCTCGCCGTCCCGCGGCCGATCCGGCCCTGGGCCGCTGCGGGCCCGACGGACGCGGCCAGTCCCGCGACCGCGGCGTCGAGCGCCTCCTCCCGCTCGCGGAGCTGCGCGCGCAGCAGTGCCAGCTCCGCGAGCGCCGCGGGGTCCGCCTCCGCACTGAACGCCCGGCGCTCGAGCGCGGCCCGCTGCCTCCGCTCCTCCGGCGACGCCCCGTCGCGGCGCCGCTGCAGGGCGGCCCGGCCGCGACCGCGACCTCCGAGAGCCGCGTCGAGCGCCGCCTCCGTCGCGGGATCGAGCTCGTCGAGCAGCCGCGCCGCGCGTGCCGGCGTGACCGCGGTGCCGACGGACGCCGGCACGTCAGCCCCGGTCGCGCACGGCGCGCGCCAGCGACTCGAGGCGCTCCCGGTACTCCGGCCACCACTCCTCCGGCACCGGCGGGAGGTTGTCGCCGGGCGTCCGGAGTCCGACCCGCCCGTCGATCAGCTCGCGGACGATGTCGGCGTGGCCGGCGTGCCGGTGCGTCTCCGCGGTGATGTGGACGAGGATCCGGTGCAGCGTCACGTCGCGGTTCGTCCACCAGGGGACCTGCCCGGGAGCGTCGAGCGGGAGGGCCGCGACCGTCGCGTCGGAGTGGGCCCACACGCGGCGGTACAGCGCGACGACGTCGGCCAGGGACTCGTCGGCCGTCGCCCACATGTCCGAGTTCGGCTCCGACTCGTCCTCCATCCACGGCATCGACTCCGGGAACGGCCGCCCGAACACGGCGCCGAGGTAGCCCGCCTCGGTGCCCGCCACGTGCTTCACCAGGCCGAGCAGGTTCGTGCCCGTCGCGACCAGCGGCCGCCGCACGTCGTACTCGTCGAGCCCGTCGAGCTTCTGCAGCAGGGCGTCGCGCCCCTCCTGCAGGTAGCGGAGGAGGGTCTGCTTCGCGTCGTCGCTCATCCCCCCAGCCTGCCGCGCCCGCCCGAGCCGCGCCAGAGCGGTGCCGGAGCCGCGCCGTGCCCAGACCGCAGGAAGGATCGCCCCGCGGGCACCGGGATCCGCGGATCCACGGCCCGCCGGAGCGATCCTTCCAGCGTTGTCCACGGGGTCAGGCCGGGACGCCCGCTCCCGCCCGCTGGACCCGCGTGCCGACGAGGCGCTGCGAGGAGGCGTCGACAGCGGCGGCCGCGCCGACCAGCTCGAGCGCCGCCTCCGTCTCGCGGGTCGCGCAGTCCGGGCCCACCCACAGCTCGACGCGGCCGGGCTCGACGATCCGCACGCCCTCGCGTCCGGTGAAGGCCAGGCGCGCGGCCGGGACCTCGAACCGGACCTCCGCCTCCTCGCCGGGCTCGAGCGCGACCCGCGCGTAGCCGAGCAGCTGCGCCACCGGCCGGGTCACGCTCGCGAACACGTCGCGGGCGTACAGCTGCACCAGGTCGGTGCCCGCCCGCTCGCCCGTGTTGCGGACGCGCACGGTCGCCGTGAAGGAGCCGTCCGTCGGGGCGGACTCCTCGGCCGCCAGCTCCGTCCGGGCGAAGTGCGTGTACGAGAGCCCGTGGCCGAACGGCCGCACCGGCGTGCTGTCGGCGGAGGTCACGTCCGACGGCCCGCCGAGGATCGGGTGCAGGTACGAGAACGGCTGCGCCCCGGCCGAGCGCGGCAGCGAGACCGGCAGGTGGCCGGAGGGGTCGACCCGTCCCGAGACGACGCCCGCGATCGCGCCGGCGCCCTCCTCCCCCGGGAAGAACGCCTGCAGCACGGCGGCGGGAGCCGACGGCCCGTCGAGCGCCCAGCCCACGGCGTAGGGGCGGCCGGTCAGCAGCACGAGCACGACCGGGGTCCCGGTCGCCACGACGGCCTCGACCAGCTCGCGCTGGCGGCCCGGGAGCTCGAGGCTCTCGACGTCGTTGCCCTCGCCGACCGTGCCGCGGCCGAACAGGCCCGCCCGGTCGCCGACGACCACGATCGCCACGTCGGAGTCGGCGGCCGCCCGGACCGCCTCCGCGATCCCGGAGGCGTCGTCGCCCTCGACTGAGCAGCCCTCGGCGAGCAGCAGCTCGGCCGAGCCGAACTCGCCGGCCAGCGCGTCCGCAACCGTCGGGATCTCGAAGCCAAGCGGCACGCCCGGGTGGTGCGCCAGCACGTGGTTGGCGAAGGAGTAGCAGCCCATGAGCGCGGGCGCGCTGTCGGCGTTGGGACCGATCAGCGCGAGGCGGCGCGGCGCAGCGAGCGGCAGGACGCCGTCGTTCGCGAGCAGCACCACCGACTCCTCGGCCAGGCGGCGGGCGATGTCGCGGTGGGCCGGCGAGTCGAGGTCGATCGACTCGGGGGCGTCGTCGAAGCGCGCGTCGAGCAGGCCGAGCCGCTCCTTCTGCGCGAGCACCCGCAGCACGGCCCGGTCGACGAGCGCCTCGTCGGCCTCCCCGGCCCGGATGCGCGCGGCCAGCGGCGCGAGGAACGCGTCGCCCGTGGGCAGCTCCACGTCGATCCCCGCGGCGAGCGCCAGCTCGGCCGCCTCGCCCAGATCGGCGGCGACCGCGTGCATGAGGTGGAGGAACGCGACCGAGAAGTAGTCGGCGACGACCACGCCGTCGAAGCCCCAGCGCTCGCGCAGCACGCCCGTGAGGTAGGCGGGCGTCGCTCCGACCGGGTCCCCGTCGATCTCGGCGTAGGAGTTCATCACCGAGCGGGCGCCCCCGTCGCGGATCGCCATCTCGAACGGCGGCAGCAGCACGTCCGCGATCTCGCGCGGTCCGGCGTGCACCGGCGCGTGGTTGCGGCCGCCGCGGGAGGCGGAGTAGCCGATGAAGTGCTTCAGCGTCGCGTCGACGCCGGTGGACTGCAGCCCCTGCACGTACGCGGTGCCGATCGTGCCGACGACGTACGGGTCCTCGGCGATGCACTCGTCGACCCGGCCCCAGCGGGGGTCGCGGATCACGTCGAGCACGGGCGCCAGGCCCTGGTGGATCCCGAGCTCGCGCATCGAGCCGCCGATCACGGCGCCGAGCTCGGCCACGAGCTCCGGGTCGAACGAGGCGCCCCAGGCGAGCGGAGTCGGGAACGTCGCGGCCTGCCAGGCGGCGAGCCCGGTCAGGCACTCCTCGTGGACGATCGCCGGGATGCCCAGCCGCGTCTCCTCAACGAGCCGGCGCTGCTCCGCCCACAGCCACCGGGCGCGCTCGAGCGGATCGACGGGGCGCGTGCCGTAGACGCGGGTCAGCTGGCCGATCCCCTCGCGGGTCGCCTCGGCGTACCCGGTCGAGGTGGCCATCTCGCCGGCGAGCGGGGCGACGACCTCGCCGCCCTGGTCGACCCAGTAGCCGACCAGCTGGGAGAGCTTCTCCTCCAGCGTCATCCGGCCCAGCAGCTCGGTGGTGCGGGCGGACGGGGCCTGTGGGTCCTCTGGTGCGTGCGGTGCGGTCACGGTGCGACCCTCTCTGCGGGTGGGGCGACGGGCGCGGACGGGACGGGGGACGCGGCGGACGGGCGGAGCGATCCGCTCATCCCTTCACCGCCCCCGTCAGCCCGCCGACGATGCGGCGCTCGAAGACGCTGAAGAAGATCAGCGCCGGGATCATCGACAGCGACACGAAGGCCAGCACCTTCGCCGTGTCGACCGAGTACTGCGACGAGAACGCCTGCACTCCGAGCGGGAGCGTGAAGGTGGACTCGTTGTTGAGGATGAACAGGGGCAGCAGGTAGCTGTTCCAGCTCGCGATGAACGCGAGGATCCCCGTGGTGATCACGCCGGGCATCGCCAGGCGCACGACCATCCGGAAGAAGAAGCCGATCCGGCTGCAGCCGTCGATGAAGGCCGCCTCCTGGATCTCGTCCGGGATCGCGCGGAGGAACGGCACCAGGATGATGATCGTGGTCGGCAGGCCGAACGCGATCTGCGGCAGCACCACTCCGGCGAGCGAGTTCATCAGGCCGAGGCTCTTGATCACCAGGTAGAGAGGAGTGATCGCCACGGTCATCGGGAACATCAGGCCGGCGGCGAAGAGCGCGTAGAACACGCCCCGGCCGGTGAAGTCGTAGCGGGCCAGGACGTAGCTCGCCATCAGGCCGAGCACGACCACGCCGAGCGTCGTCGCGAGGCCGGCGATGGTGGAGTTGCCGACCTCCTGCCAGAAGACGCCGCCGGTGATCACGTCGAGGTAGTTCTGCACGTTCCACGGCGAGGGCAGGCCCGCCGGGTCGGTGGTGATCTGCGCGTTCGTGCGGAAGCCGCCGAGGATGATGTACGCCACCGGGGCGAGCATCAGCGCGATCACGACGATCGCCACGACGTAGGCGATCGTGGTGCCGCGGCCCAGGGGCTGCCGGCGCCGCTTCACCGCGAGAGGCCGAGGGGTCTCCGGAGTGATCGGCGGGGCCGTCATCGTCGTGCCGGTCATCGCTTGTCTCCCGTCAGTGCGCCCGCCGTGTCGCGCCGGAGCACGAAGCGCTGGTAGAGCAGCGCCACCACGAGCGAGATCAGGAACAGGACCACCGCGACGGCGTTCCCGTACCCGTAGTTGCCGGCGTTGCGGCCGTTGGTGACCAAGTAGATCGCCATGGTCGAGGTGCCCGCGGTCGAGGACACGTACTGGCCCCAGATGATGTAGACGAGGTCGAACAGCTGCAGTGCGCCGATGATCGACAGGAACGCCCAGATCCGCAGGGTCGGCGCGAGCAGGGGCAGGGTGATCCGCCGCTGCACCTGCCAGTAGGAGGCGCCGTCGATGGCCGCGGCCTCGGACAGCTCCTCGGGGATGCCCTGCAGACCCGCGAGGAAGAGGATCACGGCGAAGCCGATGTACTTCCACGTGATGATCAGCATCAGCGTCCAGATCGCGATCGCCGGATCCGAGAGCCAGTCCTGCTTCAGCGCGCCGAGGCCGACCTTCTCGAGCAGGCCGTTGACCGCGCCGCTGGTCTGGAGCATCAGGCTCCAGCCGGTGCCGACGACGACCTCCGAGATCACGTACGGCACGAAGATCAGGACGCGGATGATCGACTGCCCGCGCAGCTTGCGGTTCAGCAGCAGCGCCAGGAGGATCGCGACCGGCCCCTGGAGCACGAGCGAGAGCACCACGATGATGCCGTTGTGCGCGAGGGCGTCGTGGAAGGTGGGGTCCTGCAGGATCGTCAGGTAGTTGCGGAAGCCGACGAAGTCCGTCGGCACTCCGTAGCCCTGCCAGCTGAAGAAGCCGTAGTAGGCCGCCATCACGACCGGGAAGATCACGAAGGCGAGGAAGACGATCAGCGCCGGGCCGACCAGGAGCGCGATCTCGAAGCGCCCCGCCCAGCCCACGCTGCGGCGGCGCCGGCGCACCGGAGGCGTCGAGGTGACGCCTCCGGTGCGCGCGGTCCCGCGGGGCTCATCCACTCCGAGGAGCGGGCTCTCGCGGAGTGCCATGGTGGCTAGGCCTTCGCCGCGGCGGCGTTGACGGCCTCGACCAGCTGCTCGGGGTCGCTCTTGCCGGCCAGCAGGTCGACGACTCCGACGTTCAGCGCGTTGCCGACGTTGAGGCCGTAGACGGTGTCGAGCCACTGCGAGACGTACGGGGCCGAGTTGTAGGCCTCGAGGATCTGCTGCAGGTACGGCTCGGTGACCGCCTCCTGCGCCACGGTGTTCACCGGGGGCGCGTTGAAGGCCGCGTAGTACTCCTTCTGCACGTCGGAGGTGGCCAGGTAGTTGAGGAAGTCGACGCACTCGTCGGGAGCGCCCGCGGAGCAGGAGTAGCCGTCGACACCGCCCATGATCGCGCCGGCCTCGCCGTCGCCGCCGTCGATCTCGGGGAACGGGAACCAGCCCAGGTCGGGCAGCGGCTTCTCGTCGGGGGTGAGGGAGGCGATCACGCCGGGGTTCCACGCGCCCATGAGCTCCATCGACGCCTGGTGGTTGGCGAGGAGTCCGGCCGAGCTGCCCGCGCCCTGCTGGGCGGCGGTGGTGAGGAAGCCCTCGTTGAACGGCTCGGTGGCCGAGAAGTCCTGCAGGTCCTCGCCCGCGCGGACCCAGCAGTCGTCCGAGAAGTCCTTGGTGTCGGCCGCCTCGGCCATGGTGTCGGCGCTGCACTCGCGGAGCGCGAAGAAGTAGTACCAGTGCGCGGCGGGCCAGGCGTCCTTCGCGCCGAGCGCGACGGCCTGGGCTCCGCTGCCCTTGATCTTCGTGATCGCCGAGTCGAGCTCGTCGATGGTCTTCGGCGTCTCGGTGACGCCCGCCGCCGTGAAGAGGTCCTGGCTGTAGAACAGGCCGCCCGGGAGGACGGCGACCGGCATCGCCCAGACCTTGTCGTCGAGGGTGTTCGCCGAGAACGAGCCCTCGGGGATCTCGCTGCGCGCCTGGTCCGAGATGCCGTCGGTGAGGTCCTTCAGCTGTCCGCCCGCGACCATGGCGGCGAGCTTGCCGCCTCCGCGCTGGAGGAAGACGTCGGGGGCGTCGCCCGAGTTGAGCGCCGTCTGGAGCTTGCCGTCGAGGTCCTCGTTCTGGATGGCCTGCGACTCGATGGTCACTCCGGGGTTCGCGGCCTCGAAGTCCGCGATCGTCTTGTCCCAGAACTCCTGGCCGGGGCCCGTGGTCGAGTTCTGCCAGAGGGTCATCGCGACGGTGCCGTCGCTCGATCCCGAGTCCTGGCCCGAGCAGCCGGTGAGGGCCGCGACCGTGCCGAGCAGGGCTGCTGTCGCCACTGCGATCTTCCTGAACTTCATCGTCCAACCGTTCTCTTCATCGAGGGCGCCGCCTGGTGCACCGGCGCCGTGGGGGTTCCCGCCTTCGCGGGTGGAGTCAGTGTCCGCAGTGCTTGCGAAAGTGGTCAAACGTTTTCGAAATGGTTTTCGAAGCACGGGTTACAGTCGGCCACATGACCACCCGACCGACCATCCACGACGTCGCCGCTGCCGCCGGCGTCTCGGTGGCGACGGTGTCCAAAGCCGTGAACGGCCGCTACGGCATCGCCCCCTCCACCGCCACCCGCGTGCTCGAGGTCGTGCGCGAGCTCGGCTACGAGTCGAGCCTCGTCGCGAGCAGCATGCGCTCCCGGCGCACGGGCGTGATCGGCGTGCTCGTCGCGGGGTTCGAGCCGTTCAGCGCCGAGATCCTGAAGGGCGTGGGGTCGGTGCTGGCGGAGTCGCGGTTCGACCTGCTCGCCTACTCCGGCTCCCACGAGGGCGAGCAGGAGGGCTGGGAGCGGCGCTCGCTCAGCCGGCTCAGCGGCACCCTCATCGACGGGGCGATCATGGTGACACCGAGCGTGGTGAGCGCCCCCTCCGACATCCCGCTCGTCGCCGTGGACCCGCACACCGGCCGCGCCGACCTGCCGACCGTCGAGTCCGACAACTTCGGCGGCGCCCTGCTCGCCACCCGCCACCTCGTCGCCCTCGGGCACCGCCGCATCGGCTTCGTCGCGGGCCGCGGCGACCTGCGCTCGGCGCGGCTGCGGGAGGCCGGCTACCGGGCGGCGCTGGCGGAGGCCGGCATCGCCTTCGACGAGCGCCTGCTGCGGGTGGGCAACTACCACCGCGACACCGCCCGGCGGCCCGCCTCCTCGCTCCTGTCGCTGGCCGACCGCCCGACCGCGGTCTTCGCCGCCAACGACGTCTCGGCGCTCGCGATCATCGAGACCGCCGCGCACCTGGGCCTCGCCGTGCCCCACGACCTGTCGGTGATCGGCTTCGACGACGTGCCCGAGGCCGCTCGCTTCGATCCGCCGCTGACCACCGTCCGCCAGCCGATGCAGACGCTCGGAGCGACCGCCGCCGAGATGCTGATCGCGCTGATGGCCGGGCGCGAGCCGCGCTCGCTGCACGTGCAGCTGCCGACGCAGCTCGTCCGCCGCGCGACGACGGGACCGCCGGCATGAGCGGCGACGGGACCGCCGGCACGGGCGACGAGCTGGAGGACGACGGCCCGACCGCGGTGCACGCCGCCCTCTTCGACGCGCTGGAGCTGGTGGACCTGCCCGCGCTCGAGGCGCTGCTCGACGAGCGCTTCGTGATCGAGCACCCGACCGGCCTGGTGCAGTCGCGGGAGGAGTGGCTCGCCGACATCGACGAGGCGCGCAAGGAGTACCACGAGATCGACCACGTCGAGAGCGCCCTCTCGGGCGGCGCCGCGCACCAGGTGCTCACCTCCCGCACCATCACCGAGGCGACCATCGGCCGCCTGCACGCGACCTGGCGGCTCCAGCTGACGAGCCGCCTCGTCCGCCGCGACGAGGGGTGGGTGATCACGCGGACCGTGGTGACGAGCTGGTGAGGCGGGCGGACCGGCGCGTCCGCGGCCGGCTGCGGGCGCGGCGGGCAGGATCGACACCGTGCTCCTCCAGGTCGTGACCCGCTCCGCCCGCCCGGCCGCCGAGATGTTCGACCGGGCGCGCGACATCGATCTGCACATGCGCTCGCAGGCCGGCGCTCGCGAGCGCGCGGTGTCCGGGACGACCACCGGGCTGATCGGCCTGGGCGAGCAGGTGACCTGGAGCGCCCGGCACTTCGGCGTCCCGCTCCGACTGACCAGCACCGTCACCGCGCTCGACGCCCCGCACTCCTTCGTCGACGAGCAGACCCGCGGACCCTTCGCGACGTTCCGGCACGAGCACCGCTTCGAGCCCGACGGCTCCGGCTCCGTGATGATCGACCGGCTCGAGTACTCCGCCCCGCTCGGCGTCCTCGGGCGGATCGCGGAGCGGCTGGTGCTCGACCGGCACCTGCGGCGGCTGCTGGAGGAGCGCGGCGCGTTCCTCGCCGGAGGCGACCGGTGAGCGTCGCGGTCCGGACCCTGCTGACGCTCGTCGCCGTCGCCGGGGTCCTCTCGCTCGCGACGACCTCGGTCCTGTTCGCCCTGTCCTCCCTCGACACCGGCCGGGACCCCGGCGAGCTGCTCCTCCCGCTCGCTCGAGCACTCCTGGCGACCGCCGTGACGGCGGCCGTCGGCGGGCTCCCCTACTCCGCGGGACGGGGTCGCGCGCCCTGGCCGGTCCTCTGGTCGGCCTCCGCGGTCTGCATCCTCGCGATCGCCTGGATCGTGGTCTCGATCGCGGCGTGGACCGACGCGGGTGACGGGACGGACGCCGTCGTCGCGCTGCTGACCGTGGTGCCCGCCGCCTGCTGCTCGATCGCCGCGGTGCCGGTGACCGAGCTCGTCCTCCGGGTGGGAACGCGCAGGATCGACGCCCGCTAGCGGATCCGTTCCCGCCGCTTGACGTTGACGCTGCGTCAACCCGTACCGTCGCTTCCATCGCCGCCGGAGTCCCCGGCGACGCGGAGACGGAGGGCGCTGTGGAGCAGGAGTGGACCGTGCACGAGGTGGCGCGGCTGGCCGGTACGACCAGCCGGACGCTGCGGCACTACGGGGCCGAGGGTCTGCTGCCGCCCAGCCGACTGGGCGCGAACGGCTACCGCTACTACGACGGCGCCGCGCTCGTGACGCTGCAGCGGATCCTGCTGCTGCGCGACCTCGGTCTCGGACTGCCCGAGATCGGGCGGATCCTGCGACGCGACGCGGAGCCGGTGGCCGCTCTCGAGCGGCACCTCGACGTGCTCCAGGAGGAGCGCCGACGGCTCGACCGCCGCATCCGGGCGGTCACCGGGACGATCACCACGATGAGAGAAGGGAACGGGCCGATGGCCGAGGAGATGTTCGACGGGTTCGACCACGCGGAGCACCGCGAGGAGGTGGAGCGCCGCTGGGGTGCCCCGGCGTACGCCGACGGCGACCGCTGGTGGCGCTCGATGAGCGCGGAGGACCGCGAGCAGTGGCAGCGGCGGCAGGCGGACCTCGCCTACGCGTGGACCGCCGCGGCGGCGAGCGGGGCGGATCCGACCGGCGAGGAGGCGCTCGCGCTGGCCGAGCGGCACCGCGCCTGGCTCGCCGAGGTGCCGGGCACGCCCCGCGACGCGACCGGCGGCCCGAGCGACGAGTACCTGCTCGGGCTCGGCGAGATGTACGTCGACGACGAGCGGTTCTCGGCGCACTACGGCGGAGTCGCCGGCGCCCGGTTCGTCCGCGACGCGCTGCGGGCGCTCGTCGAGCGGCGGGAGTGACGGGACGCCGGGGCGGGGCTGCGGACCTCGCGGCGCCGTCGGCGCTGGAGAACCGCGCGCGCACAGGGCGCCCGGGTGCCAGGATCGGTCCATGAGGATGAGCAGAGCACGGATCACGGTCGCGGTCACGGCGCTGGCGGGCGCGCTGCTGCTGTCCGGCTGCACCGGCGGTGAGCCGGCCACCGGGCCGTCGGCACCGGCGGACGCCGCGCCGGCCACGTCGTCGGCGGCGCCCTCCTCCGAGGAGTCGTCGCTCAGCGCTTTCGAGCAGCAGCTCCCCCTCTCGGGAGACTTCGTCAGCCAGCAGACCGGGACGACCGGCTCGGTGCGGATCGAGCGCCGGACGGACGGATCGACGTGGGCGGTCCTCACCGGCTTCTCGACCGGCGACGCGTCCGACCTCCGGCTGTCCCTGAAGGAGGGTGCGCTCGAGCAGGACGCCTCCGGCAACTGGGTCGACACCGCCGGATACTCCTTCGAGATCGCCGCGCTGGATCCGGGCCGTCCCGATCAGGAGATCCCGATCCCGGGCGCTGCGACGATGCCGGAGATCCGCACGCTCACCGTGATGGACTACCAGGGTCCCGACTACCCGTCGCTCGGCTCCGTCGCCCTCGCGCCGTAGGCCGCAGCGGAACGGCAGGATCGCTTCATGGGACGCATCCGATTCAGCAGTCCGGGCTGGGACGAGGACACCGACCGGGGACCTGCTCCCGGCCCCGACCGTGCCCGGTACTCCCGGGACGACGGGGCGAGGTTCACCGCGATCACGCTCACCTGCCTGTCGGTCCTCCCCGCGATCGTCCTCACGGCCGCGTTCCTCCTCGTGCGGCTCCCTCCGCTCGACCGCGACGACCAGCCCGACTGGACGGCGCCGCGCGCGGAGGTCCTGGCTCCGTGGCTGCTGCTGTTCCTGCTCCCGCCGCTGGTCACGGGGCTGCTCGCCCGTCTGGTCGGCGGGCGGGACTCCTCCCACGGGTTCGGTCGCTCCGCCGCGGTCTGCCTCGTGGTGATGGCGCCGTTCCTCGGCCTCTCGGCCCTGTCGCTCCTCGGCTAGGCGCCGCCGCTCACGCCTGCAGGACCACCGCGCCGTAGTGGGTGCCGGCGCCCGTGCCCACCAGCAGCACCGACTCCCCCGGCCGCACGCGCGAGCGGTGCAGGGCCAGCGGGATCGCGCTGCCGATCGTGTTGCCGACCTCGCCGAGCGTGATCGTCATCCGGTCGCGACCCCAGAGGCGGGCCATGCCCTCGAGCCCGGCCGCGCTGGTCTGGTGCGGGACCACCCGGTCGATGCCGGGGAGCCCGCTCGAGAGGCCCGGCCGCACCTCCTCGAGGAACGCCGGGAAGTGCCGCAGCGCGTCGACGAGCAGCGCCTTGCCCTGCATGTCGAAGCGGAAGTCGGCGAGCCGGTCGGGCGCCTCCTCGATGCGGATGCGCGAGCCGAAGCCGCGCAGCTCCGCGTGGCGCACACCGCTCGGGCGGGTGCGGAAGTGAGTGGTGACCAGGCCCTGGCCTGGAGTCTCGGCGCGGCCGATCACGACGGCGGCGGCCGCGTCGCCGAAGAGCAGGGCGCTCTCGGGCTGGCCCGGGTCGATGCCGCGGCTGCCGCAGTCGGTCGAGACGATGAGCACGGTGTCGGCGCGACCCGTGGCGAGGAGGAACCCCGCCTCCTGCAGAGCGAAGAGGAACGACAGGCAGGTGGCGCCGACGCTGTACGCCGAGACGTCGTCGAGGCCGAGTCCCGCCGCGAGCAGCGCGCCTCCGTCCGGGATCGCCTGCAGCTGGGTCCCCGAGGCGTTGAGCACCACGTCGACCGTGTCGAGTCCGGCCGCCGCGAGCGCCCGGCGGGCGGCGAGCAGGCCGAGCTCCAGCGGGTCCTCGTCGTCGGTGACCCAGTGGCGGGTGCGCACGCCGGAGCGGCGCTCGGCCTCGTCGGCGGGCAGGCCGCAGAGCGCGGCGACCTCGGCGGTCGTGACGATCCGCTCGGGCAGCGCTTCGCCCGTGCCGAGGACGCGGAGCGGGAGGAGGTCGGGCACGCGGGCCCCTTCCTGCCCCGGGACGTGCGGAGCGAATCCCTGTATAGCGCGCCTCTGCACCTCCGCGCGCACTGTTCGGCGCGGTTTGACGGCACGGGCGCCCGCCGACACCATGGTCCCGGAGCGGGGGACGGATGGACGCGCACGGATTCTGGGTGGTCGTGCCCTTCCTCGACGAGGAGAAGCTGCTCGGCGGCGCCCTCGACGCGCTCGCCCGCCAGACCGATCCGGACTTCACCCTCCTGCTCGTCGACAACGGCAGCACCGACGGCTCGCGCGCCGTGATCGAGGAGTTCCGCCGCCGACGCCCGGAGCGGCAGGTCGCCGTGATCGACGAGGCGCAGAAGGGCACGGGAGCCGCCTCCGACACCGGCTTCCGCCACGCGATCGCCGAGGGCGCGACGGCCGTCGCCCGCACGGACGCCGACTGCCTGCCGAGCGCCGACTGGGTGGCGCGCCTCAAGGCCGACCTCCGCGGCGGCGCCCGCTTCGTCGGCGGCCGCCTGTCCCCGCGGCGGGACGAAGCCGTCTACCGCTGGTACGACGGCGTGCTCGGCACCGCGCTGATCCGCCTGATGGAGCACGCGCCGGGCGTCTTCTACCGCCGCCCCGGCCAGCGGTACCGGATGTTCATGGCCGCCGGCTGCAACCTCGCGATCGACGCCGCGCTGTACCTCCAGGTCGACGGCTTCCCGCGCTCGAGCATCGACGACACCGACGAGGACCTGGAGCTGCACCTGAAGGTCTGCCAGGTGATCGGGCGGAGCGAGGCGCTGCTCGACAAGGACGCGGTCGTGCTGATGTCGATCCGGAAGGGCAAGGCGCTCGGGTACCTGGGGATCCTGCTCTGGTACTGGGGCCGCAAGCGCGGGCTGGAGGTCGTCGATGTCCGCTGAGCGCCGGCGCCGCGTGCTGATCACCGGGGCGACGGGGTTCCTCGGCGGCTACGCGGTGCGCGAGTTCCTGGCCGCGGGCGACGACGTGCTCGCCACCGGTCGCGCCCCCGAGGCGCTGGCGCGGCTGGAGGAGGAGGGCGCCACGGTCCTCCGCGCCGACCTCGCCGAGCTGGGCGCGACGGACGTCGACGCCGACGTGCTCGTGCACGCCGCGGCGCTCTCGAGCCCGTGGGGCACGTGGAGCGAGTTCGAGCGCGCGAACGTCGCGGGGACGGAGTCGATGATCGCGCTGGCCGAGCGCTGCGGGATCCGCCGCTTCGTCTTCGTCTCGTCGCCGAGCATCTACTCCGCCCGGCGCCACCAGTACCTGGTGCGGGAGGAGGAGGTCGACACCGGCAGCCGGATGAGCCTCTACATCCGCAGCAAGATCGAGGCCGAGCGGCTGCTGCAGGAGGCGCACCGCTCCGGCCGGATCCCCGAGCTCGTGATCCTGCGCCCCCGCGGCCTGATCGGCGTCGGCGACCCCAGCCTCCTCCCCCGCTTCGTCGCCGCGAGCCGCCGCCGAGGCATCCCCCTCTTCGACGGCGGCCGGAACCCCGTCGACATCACCTGCGTCGAGAACGCCGCGCACGCGCTGGTGCTCGCCGCCGACGCTCCCGTCGCCGACGGCGGCGTCTACAACATCACCAACGGCGAGCCCGCTCCGCTCGGCGACCTCCTCGAGCGCTTCTTCGCCGCGATGGGCGAGGAGCCGCGCTTCATCCGGGTGGACCTGCGCGTGCTGACCGCGCTCGCCGAGATCCTGGAGCGGGTCTACCGGCTGCTGCCCGGCCGCGAGCCGCCGTTCACCCGCTACACCGTGGCGACCCTCGCCTACGCGCAGACCCTCGACATCTCGCGGGCGCGGACCGAGCTCGGCTACGAGCCGACCGTGCCGCTGGCCGAGGGCATCCGCCGGGTCGGCGAGCACCTGAGGAGGACGCGTGGCTGAGTCGTCGCTGCAGGTGATGGCGTGCGGGAGCACCGTCTTCCCGCTGTCCCGGGTGTTCCGCGGGAAGGGGCTCCCCCGCCGCGTCTTCCCCTCGAACGTCTTCCTCTACACGCACGCGAGCGGCCGACGGGTGCTCGTGGACACGGGCTACCCGCCGACGTTCCGCGGGACGGGCCTCGTCGGACGGCTGTACGAGCGGATCCTGCCCGCGACGGTACCGGACGATGAGACCGTCGACCAGCGGCTGCTCGCCCTCGGCCTGACCCCGGCCGACGTGGAGTTCGTGGTGCTCACGCACCTGCACCCGGACCACGTGGGCGGCGTGCGCTGGTTCCCGGACGCGACGTTCGTGCTGTCGTCTGGCCAGGTCGCCTCCGTGCGGCGGAACCGGGTGCGCGAGGGGATCTTCCGCGCGCTGCTGCCGCCGTGGTTCGCGGCCGGGATCGTGTCGGACGAGCAGCCCGCCACGACGATCGCGGGGCTGACCGGATTCGACCTCTTCGGCGACGGATCACTGCTCGTGGTGCCGCTCCCGGGGCATGCGCGCGGGCACCTGGGGGCGCTCGTCGAGGAGCGCGTGCTGGTCGCCGGGGACGCGGCGTGGGGGCGGGAGTTCCTCGGCTGGTCCGGGCGCCTGCGCCGGCTGCCGCGGTTCATCAGCGACGACGCGCGGGCGCACGAGCGGACGTCCGAGCTGCTCGAGCGGGTGGAGGCGGCGGGGGTGCGGCTGTGCTTCTCGCACGACGCGTATCCGGAGGGGGACGTGCGGCTGGGTGGGGCGGCGGCCAGTGGCGGACAGGACCTCATCGACCTCGACGGTGAGAGCTCCCGTCTCCGCTAGACGGGAGGCGACTCAGGTTCACGCGATCCTCGGCGGATCAGCCGTTCGGACGTCCCGCGAGAGGCCCTGTCACCGAGGCTTGTCATCGGGCATGTCTTTCGGGACGCTGCGGACCGCGAGATCTCGAGTTCCGATGCTCGACCAGCCGGCGGTCGTCAGCGGGGCAGGTGCTCGTAGGGGACGCGGCGGCTCAGCCAGGCGAGCAGACCGGCGGCGAGCGCCGCGATCGCCGCCGGGATGAGAAGCAGCCAGAGGGCCGAGGTCACGGCGACGAGGACGAGCGCCGCCGCGGCGACGCCGGCGCCGATCGCGAAGTTCCAGCGCACGTCCGTCGCCACTCCGCCCTCGGGACGCGTCCACAGCACCACGAGGGCCGTCGCGATCGGCCCGAGCAGCAGCCCCAGCACGAACCAGCGCCAGCGCGAGCGGCCCTTCTGCTCGGCGAGACCGGCGGTGACGATCGCGAGTCCGAACCAGATCCAACCGGAGTCCTGGGTGAGTGTCATGCGTGGAGCCTAGGGCGCGGGCAGGATCGCCCCGGCGGGGTCGCCGGTCGGGGGCGTGGGCCTGTCGCCCGCGTCTCCCGCTCAGCGGTCCCCGGCACGGCGCCGAATTCCTCCGCTACCCGGGCACCACCACGAAGGCGACGCCGACGACGACGCCCAGCACGAGAGCCACCGAGCCGAACCCGATCAGGAGGGCGAACGTCAGCGGACGGGTCTCGCGGAAGCTCATCGTCCCGGGGATCAGCTCGTTGATGTCGGCGGGGCTCAGCGTCTTCTCCAGGGCGGGCGGCGCCTCGATCTCCCGCCGGGGAGCGGCTCCGGTCAGGCGCGCCCACACGCTCCGGCCACCGGTGTGCACGCCACGCGCCGCCGGCAGGAGCGGCGTCGTCACGGCGGCGACGACGGCTCGCAGATCCTCGATCTCCCAGTCCGACCCGCGGAGCCGCAGCGACCGGCTCCCGTCCGACAGGAACAGGATGAGAGACGGGGGCAGATCGATCCCCTCGCTGTTGGGGCCGGCGGGCACCCACGCGAGCAGCGCCTTCACCGACGGGTCGGCGCGGTCGAAGGTCACGACCCTGCCTCGAGCGTCCGTGCACTCGATCGCCCGGTCCGAGATCCGGAGGGACGCGGTGGCGAGGAAGCGCCGGTTGCGGAGCGCCAGCACTCCGACGATCACCAGAGCCACCACGATGGCGAAGCCGAACAGCCCGAGGTAGACGGCCAGCGCTGCCCCGCGGTCGTCGGCGATCACGACACCCCAGACGCTCCCCGCCAGCAGGACCAGCGCGGGAAGGACGGCGACGGGCCTCAGCCGTCGCGACTCGTTCTTCTGCCGGGCCCTCGAGGGCCGGACCTCGCGAACCGGCTCCGAGCGGTCCGCCCGTCGCCGTTCCATCAGACGGACGCGACGGCCGGGGAGCCGGCGCGGGCGCGATTCCGAGGAGGGTCGTCGAGGCTGCGGCGCATGGCGTCAGGGTAGCGGTGGCGTTTGGTCGGGCCGCGCAGGACGTCACCTGACGACAGGTCGCCCCCTCCCGGGGTACCGCCGCCGAGCACGATCATCCGAGCGAGGGCGCGTCCGGGTCGACAGACTGGGCTGGTGTCCTCACCGATGACGATCCGCGCCGTGCCGACCTCGGCCCGGCGTGAGGAGATGCACCTCAGGCGCCATCTCGCAGAGAGCAGGCGAGTGCTGCCTCTCGCGGCCGTCCCCGACGACCGGCCTCCTCACGACCTGCCGTACCGGGCGGCGCGCTCGACGCACCCTCGACGCCGGGCGCGGCGGCAGCACGCCGGGCGCACAGCGCCCTGACGCGACTCCCGCGCCGCCGACAACACGACGCCCCCACTCGACGCCCCACGTACCCACTCCAGACAGGACCCGCCATGACCTCCTCCCTCTCCCACCCGGCGAGCCGCTGGGCGCTCGACCACATGCCTCTCACCGCGCAGGCGGTCCGGGAGCTCGCTCCGGTGCTCTCCGGGAAGAAGCTGGCGATCTGCCTCCACGTCGAGCCCAAGACCGCCGCCCTCGTCTCGCTCCTCGTCGAGGCCGGAATGGACATCGCTCTGACGGGCTCGCCCGGAACCACGAAGGACGACGTCGCCGACGACCTCCGCGCCCTCGGCGTGCACGTGCACACGAAGCAGAGCGACGGCGAGGCGGAGCACCTCCGCAACATCGAGGAGGTGCTCGAGCACGATCCCGATCTCACCCTCGACAACGGCGCCGACCTCACCCTCCGCCTCATCAACTCGGGCGTCCCGGACCACTACCTCGGCGGCACCGAGGAGACCACCACCGGCGGCATCCGCCTGCGGGAGAACAGCGCGACCCTCCCGCGACCGGTCGTCGTCATCAACGACTCCCCCCTCAAGCTGATCGTCGAGAACGAGTACGGGGTCGGCCAGAGCGTCGTCCAGGGCTTCATGAACGCCACGAACCTCATGATCCCGGGCACCCGCGCCGCGGTCATCGGCTACGGCCCGTGCGGGCGCGGGGTCGCCGACACCCTCGCGCAGCTCGGAGCGCGGGTCTCCGTCGCCGACGTCGACCCGATCCGCTCGCTGCAGGCGATCCTCCGCGGCCACCGCGTCGGACCCGTCGCCGACGTCCTCTCGGACGCGCAGTTCGTCTTCACCGCCACCGGCGCACCCGGCGTCATCGGCGCCGCGGAGATCGACGCGTTCGCCGACGGCGCCGTGATCGCGGGCGTCGGCCACTTCCCGTGGGAGATCGACGAGGACGCCCTCGCGGCCGCCACGGAGTCGACCACCGAGTTCGCCGACGGACAGCGCCGGCAGGGCATCCGCCTGAAGAACGGCAAGCGGATCGTCCGCCTCGAGAACGGCCGGATGATCAACCTCACCGCGGCCGGCGGCAACCCGATCCAGGCGATGGACCTCGGTCTGACCCTCCAGGCCCGGAGCCTCGCCGCTGTCGTCACCGCGGACCTCGACGCCGCCGTGCAGCCCGTCCCGGCCGACGTCGAGCACCGCATCGCGACCGACCTCGTCGCCCTCCTCAGCCGCTGAGCGGCGAGCGGCGGGTCCTCGGCGGCGATCCGCGGAGCGGCGGCGGCGCACGTCAGAAGACGGCGATCGGAGTGACCGGAACGCCGGTGAGCCCGAGCAGGTGCGGTGGGGCCACGCTGAGCAGGAACGACTAGCGGGACAGCTCGGCGCAGACCACGGCGAGCTGCTCCACGTCCGCGCTGTCGATGAGGGGCATGCCCAGCCGTGCGAGCGCGACCCTGTGCATCGGCATCGGCATCTCGGGATCGTGAGGGGGGAAGCTGTCGCCGACGTCCCCCGCGTGGAGCGCCACGCCCCGCTCGTGCATCCAGGTCACGGCGTCGACGGTCCTGCCGGGGGCCTGCTCCTCCGAGTCCCAGGAGAAGCCCCACCCGCTGCGGACGACGAGCGCGTCGCCGGACTGCCGGGGGACGCCTCCCCGGCGCTCAGCCGCGTCGAGGTCGGCGGCGACGATCGCGTGCGCCGCCGGCAGCCTCCCCTGCGGCGCGAGGTCGAAGCCGGGCTTCGGAGCATCGCCGACGCAGGACCTCGTCCAGACGGTGTTCACAACGAAGGATGGATCTGCTCCAGGACCCCGCGATCCGCGCGGAACGGGCGCCGGAGCCTCATCCTTCCTCCGTTGTGAACAGGACCAGGCGAGCGGGGCCGACGTAGGACGTCCACCCGGGCGCCCTCTTCCGGACGTGGCCGGAAGAGGGCGTTGCCCACGGCGCTCGCAGCTGTCACGGTCGCAGGGCGGCCGACGACGGCCGACCCGACCGGAAGACCCCCATGCGCCTCCGAAGCACTGTCCGCCCGCTCGCGCTCCTCACCGGCGCCCTCCTCCTCGGGACCGGCCTCGCCGCCCTCGACGGGCCGCTCGCCGGCACCGCGGCCGCGGCTCATGCGGCCGACAATCCTGTCGCGGGCGGGCGCGTCGTGGGCTGGGGATACGACGAGGACGGTCGGGCGAGCGCCCCCGAGGATCTGACCGACGCCGTCTCCATCGCGGCCGGCCAGTACTACGGCGTCGCGGCGAGGAGCGACGGCACAGTGGCCGTCTGGGGTGACAATCTCGAGGGCGGCCCCATCCCGGCGGACGACCTCCGCGGCGTCGCGGCCGTCTCCCCCGATCTGGCGCTTCTCGAGGACGGCACCGTCGCGCCGCTCTTCCCCCCGGAGGACCGGTACACCGAGCCGCCGGCGGGGCTGAGCGGCGTCACCGCGATCGACTCGAGCGGCACCCACAGCGTCGCGCTCCGCGACGACGGGACAGTGGCGATCTGGGGATACGACCAAGGGCGAGTGCTGGAGGCGCCTCCCGGTCTGGACGACGTCGTGGCGATCTCCGCCGCGTCCTTCCACACCCTCGCCGTCACGAGAGACGGCAGCGTCGTGAGCTGGGGCTACGACGGCCCCGACGACATCTTCGCGGGCTACTCCGACATCGTCGCGGTCGCGGCGGGACGGACCCACGACCTCGCCGTCCGCGCCGACGGCAGCGTCGTCGCCGAGGGGAGCGACAGGGACGGAGAGAGCGACGTCCCCGCCGGGCTGACCGATGTCGTCGCGGTCGCCGCCGGGTACGGGCACAGCGTGGCGCTCCGCGAGGACGGCACCGTCGCCGCCTGGGGCGACGACGGTGCCGGCCAGTCCACGGTTCCCGCAGGACTGAAGGGGGTCACCTCGATCGACGCCGGCTACGGCTTCACCCTCGCCACCGGGACCCGTCCCGTCCTCACGGCTGCCGCGCCTCCCACGGCGACGGTCGGCACTCCGTTCTCCTTCGCCTTCGGAGGGGATGCGCGCCTCGCGGACCACACCCTCGCCAGCGGGACGCTCCCGCCCGGACTGACCCTGACTCCCGAGGGGTTCGTGACGGGCACGCCCGCAGAACCCGGAACCTCCGACTTCACCGTCACCGCGACCAACTCCTTCGGAACGACCACCATCGCCTCCCGGCGGATCACCGTCGAGGCCGCCCCGCCTGCACCCGTCGCGCCGACGATCAGCGGAACCGTCGCAGCCGGCGTCGTCGGCTCGGCCTACGACTTCACCTACGCGGTCGCGGGAACTCCGGCGCCCGTCGTGACCGTGTCGTCGGGCGCCCTGCCCCCGGGTCTCACCCTCGATCCGACGGGGCGCCTCACCGGCACTCCGACCAGGACCGGCGCCTACGTCTTCACCGTGCAGGCCGCCAGCACCGCCGGAACCGCGACCGCGCAGAGCACTCTCACCGTGTCCCCTGCGTCCGCGACCGCGAAGGCCGACCTTCGCGTCGACGTCTCCGCTCCGACCACCGCGGTGAAGGGGAGGACGTTCACGTACACGCTCATCACGAAGAACGCCGGACCCTCCACGTCGACGTCCGTCTACTCGAAGGTGATCCTCCCGCCGGGGGGTGCGGTTCGTCTCCGCGACGGGGAAGTACACCCGTATCGGCAGCGTCGTGGTCTTCCAGCGCTCCAGCCTCGGCAACGGGCAAACATCCACCGAGAAGATCGCCGTCACGGCCGTGAGCGCAGGCACGGGCACAGCGCTCGCAACCACCTTCTCCGTGAGGACTCCGGATCCGTCGATCCGCAGCAACGCCGACACCGCTGCCACCACCGTCCGCTGAGGAGGGTCGGGCGGGCGACGAGACCCTCCCGCCCGTCCTCGGGCATCACGCCGGGCGCAGCCAGTCCGTGATCGCGCCGACGACCTGGTCGAGGTGGGACTCGAGCAGGAAGTGCCCGCCGTCGACGAGCTCGATGCGCGCGTGAGGGGCGTCGCGGAGGAACGCCTGGGCACCGGCGGGGGCGAAGATCTCGTCGTTCCGGCCCCAGACGGCGAGGACGGGGACTCCGGACTCGCGGATCCACGCATGCACGGCGGGATACAGGGCGCGGTTGGTGGCGTAGTCGCGGAAGAGCGCCAGCTGCACGTCGACCTGGCCGGGGCGGGCGAGGAGCGCGAGGTCGTGCTCCCAGGCGTCCGGATCGACGGTGGTGGAGTCGGGGACACCGTGGGTGTACTGCCACTCGACGGCCTCCCGGCCGAGAGCCGGCCGGAGTGCGTCGCGCGTCTCGTCGGTCCGCTCGGCGGCGTCGGCCCAGATCGGGTCCCAGAAGCCGGGCACGAAGCCCTCCTCGTAGGCGTTGCCGTTCTGCGAGATCACGGCGACGACCGCGGACGGATCGGCGAGGGCGAGGCGCCAGCCGACGGGGGCGCCGTAGTCCTGCACGTAGATCGTGTACCGGGTCACCCCGATGGTCTCGAGGAAGCGGCCGGTCACCGCGGTCAGGGCGGCGAACGTGTAGTCGAAGTCCTCGATGGAGGGCGCGGACGAGCGTCCGAAGCCGATGTGGTCGGGGGCGATGACGCGGTAGTGGCCGGCGAGGGCGGGGAGGAGGTGGCGGAACATGTGCGAGCTGCTCGGGTACCCGTGCAGCAGCAGGAGGACGGGCGCGTCGACGGGACCGGCCTCCCGCCAGAAGACGTCGAGTCCGTCGACGGACACGGTGCGGTGATGGACGACGACCATGGCTAACCCCTACAAGTCGATTTACTGGTTAGCCGGACGCTAGCATGGATCGAACGGGCCGCACGGCGCGGGAGGACGGGGAACGATGGATCGGGACGAGGAGCTGCTCCTGGCGGTGCTGAACAGCGCGCCGGTGGTGGACGGACGGCCGACGGACGACCTCGGCGACGCGGCCGGTCGCGGGCTCGCCCGGCGGTGGTGCGGAGCCGGCACCGAGGACGAGCTCGAGCGGCTGCGCCGCGCCCGCGACGCGCTCCAGGCCGTCGTGCGCTCGGGCGCGCCCGCGGCCGTCGCGGAGCTCGCGGACCTGGTCGCGCACGCCGTGCGCACCCCGCGCGTCACCGGTGAGGGCGTCGTGTGGGAGCTGAGCGCTCCCGAGCCGGATCGACTCGCGGTGGAATCGATCCTCGCCTGGTCCGCTGTGAACGCCCGGTTCCCCGGGCGGCTCCGCGCCTGCGCGAACGACGAGTGCAACCTCTTCCTCGTCGACCGCAGCCGCCCCGGCACCGCCAAGTGGTGCTCGATGGCGACGTGCGGCAACCGGATGAAGGCCCGCGCGCACGCGAGCCGGTCGCGGGACTGAGCGCGGCCGGGAGGCGCAGCGGCGAAGGCTACGCGCCGCGCAGCCGGGCCGTCGATGCGGACGCCTGCGCTCGAGCCCGTTGCAGGGCGTCCTCGCGTCCGGCCGCGTCGAGGCGGGCGGGACCGTAGGTGACCACCGGGGGCAGGACGTCGTAGCCGACGAACTCGAGCATCCCGCGATGGATGTGGAAGAGGAACGACTGCAGGTCGCCGTAGCCGTCGGCGGCGCCGGGCGCGAAGGCCGCCTCGCCGCCGCCCGTCGTCAGCAGGAGCATCGCGCTCCTGCCGCGCAGGCCGCCCTCGGCGAAGACGCCGTGCTCGCCTCCGAACGTCGCGCCGATCACGAAGACCCGGTCGATCCAGCCCTTCATGATCGCCGGCATCGAGAACCACCACAGGGGGAACGAGAGCACCAGGAGATCCGCCTGCAGCAGCTCGTCGAGATCGCTCGCGACGGGCTCCCCGAGCGTCTTCTCGAGGACCGCGGTCATCTGCTGCGCCTGCGGCTTGAAGTAGCCGGAGCCGGACGCGAACTGGTCGCGGTGCAGCACCGGGTCCCGGCCCTCGGCGTACAGGTCGAGCCGGCGCACCTCCATGCCGTCGGCCCTCAGCTGCTCGAGGACCGCGTCCGCCTGCGCCGAGGAGAAGGACCGCTCCTCAGGATGGGCGTGGACGAGCAGAGCGCGGCGAGCGGGAGCGGCCTCGGAAGCATCGGTCATGCCGCCGATCATATCGACGATTCGCGATACGTCGCTAGATCGAGGCTCCGAGGCGCTTCAGGAGCCCGTCGACGTCGGCGTCGCTCCTCCGGTAGTGGGTGTACTTCCCCACGCGCGTCGAGCGGACGAGGCCCGCGCGCTCCAGGGATCCCATGTACGACGAGATGGTCGACTGCGCGAGACCGCTCTTCGCGGCGAGATGCGTGACGCAGACCCCGAACTCGGCGCGGTCGGCGATCGGCTCGAACTCGCTGAACGACGCCTCAGGAGAGCGGAGCCACTCCATGATCTGCAGTCGCGTGGGATTGCCCAGTGCCTTCAGCACCTCGACCAGTCCCGTGTCCACCGCGCCATTCTCCCCTGCTCGCCGCCCGGGCGCCTCCGCGCCGGAATCACCCTCCGCCCGGACGCACCCCGCTCACGGCAGCAGGATCACCTTGCCGTCGAGCGTCCGGGACTCGGCGAGCTCCATCGCCTCGACGATCCCCGTGAGCGGGAAGCGGGCGGCGATGTTGGCCGTCAGGGAGCCGTCGGCGAGGAGTCCGAGCACGCGGCCGAGGTCCTCCTCGAGCCGCGCACGGAAGCGCGCGGGGCGCATCGAGTGGCCCGCCCAGAGGTCGTAGAAGACCGCGCGCCGGCCGTTGGGGGCGAGCTGGTAGGCCTGGATCCGCGCGAGCTGGCGGAGGAACGGGGGCCAGATGCTCCCGGTGCTCGCGCTGACGATCGCGTACGCGACGAGGGTGCCGCCGGGCGCGAGCAGCGACCACGCCAGCCGGGTCGTCGCTCCGCCGACGTTGTCGAAGACGGCCTGCACTCCGCCGGGAGCGAGCTCGCGCACGCGAGCGGCGAGGTCGGGATCGGCGTAGTCGACGGGCTCCACTCCGGCCGCTCGGAGGGCCTCGTGGTGGCGGGGCGAGGCGGCGCCGATCACGCGGATCCCCTCGAGGCGGGCGAGGCGGTGCACGAGGCCGCCGACTCCGCCGTTCGCGCCGAACAGGAGGATCGTGTCGCCGCGGGAGACCCGGGCCGAGCGGTGCAGCATCTGCCACGCCGTCACTCCGTTGACCACGACGGCCTCGGCGTCCTCGGACGCGGCTCCGTCGGGGACGAGAACGCAGTCGCGGGCGGCGACGCGGGCGTGACCCGTCCAACCGCCGGTCTTGGTGAGGGCGGCGACCCGGCGGCCCTCGAGCGACGCGTCGCCGCCGGGGCCGACCGCGAGGACCCGGCCGACGAGGTCGTAGCCGGGCGTGAAGGGGAACGGCGGCTGGGCGAAGTAGCGGCCGCGGCGCATCGACTGCTCGGCGAACGAGATGCCGGTGGCCTCGACGGCGACGAGCAGCTCGCCGGCCGCGGGAGGCTCGACCGGTGCCTGCTCGAGGAGCAGCCCGGACGGCTCGACGATCCCGGGGAGGACGACGCGGGTGGTGGTGCGGGGAAGCGTGGTGGACATGAGGGGCTCCTGAGGTCGTAGGTGAGTGACTGAACAGTCACAAAAGCGGATATGAAAAAGGATGGTGGCGAAGAGGAGGAGAGGAAGAAGAGGAGGAGAGGAAGAAGAGGAGGAGAGGCGAGCGCCGCGGACTCAGTCGCGGTGCCGGATGCCGTCGGAGACGATGCGGGCCCACTCGGAGTCGACGCCGCCGAGGTCGGTCTGCACGATCAGGTGACAGAGCTGCCCGTAGGCGACGAAGCGCTGCACGGCCGGGCCGTCGGCTCCGGAGACGACGGTGACCGTCCGGACGACCGCGGAGATCCCGCGGCGCACCGCCTCGCGGATCTCGGGGACGTCGCACGCGCTCTGCGCCTGCGACTGCAGCATGATCAGGTCGCGGTCGGCGATCAGGTCGATGTAGGCGACGGTCATCGCCTCGAGCCGGTCGGCCGGGTCCGAGGAGGGCGAGGCCTCCCCCGCCGCCGCGAGCGTGGTCGCCACCTGCTCGTAGCAGCGGTCGACCGCGGCGACGAAGACGCCGAGCTTGCCCGGGAACAGGCGGAAGACGTAGGCGGGCGAGACGCCGGCCTCGGCGGCGACCTCGGTGATCGGAGTCGCGGCGTAGCCGGTGCGCGCGAAGACGTGGAGCGCCGCCGCGGTGATCCGCTCGCGCTGCGCCTCGGCGGTGGAGCGGGAGGAGGGGGAAGGCATGTGACTGATCGAACACTTACTTCGCTCGCCTGTCAAGAGCGCTGCCGGACGAGTCGACACGCGGGCCGGATCAGGAGCCCCGACGACTCCGTCAGCAGTACCGACGCAGGCCTGCCGGCCAGGAGGGGCACGCGCCGCTCCGGAGCTCGAGCGCGCCTCCTCCGCCCTGCCGAAAATGGTTCGGCTACCGTCCGTGGCGGGCCGAGTTCCTCGGTCCGCCACCCGAGGAGGGATTGCCCATGCACGATTCGACCGAGGCTGCCGTCGTCAAGAGGGTCCTGGAGGACGAGATCCTCGAGAACTACGCCTCCGTGGTGGACGTGGTCCGGACCTGGATCGAGAGCCCGAACAGCGTCCGCATCGTCTACCGGCGCCGTCTCGACGGCGACCATCTGATCGGTCAGCGCTTCCGCTTCCCACCGCACGCCGCGAACGACGATCCCGTCTCGACGGGAGTCGATGCGGCGCTGAACACGGCCGAGCCCCTCGGCGCGCCCTTGGAACGCGCGCGGCTCGCGGACGGGGTCTTCTGGTTCGCGATACCGCCGACCGACGCACTGCCCGCCATCCCCGACGGGCCGTCAGCACCGAGCCGGGACTGAGCGACGGCGGCGAGCTCGACCGGGCACCCCCTACCCCGCACCCCCACCCCGCCCCTAGGTTGGGGGGACCCGCATCGCCGACCGCGCACCACAGAGTTCCGATGGAGGAACGCCATGGCCACGACACCCGTGCTCCGCAGGATCGCGATCGCGCTGGTCGCGGTCGTCGCAGTGGGAGTGGCGGGTGCCGCACCGGCGTCCGCTCTCGACAGGCCCGTCTCCGGATACCTGAAGGACAGCGGGCTCACGCCCGAGAAGATCCGCGACTTCCTCGGCGGACCCCTCATCTCGCCCTCGACGCAGGTGGGCTACGGCGGAGCGGTCTCGAGCGTCGACGCGAACGCGAGCCGCGTGGGCATGGAGGTGCTGAAGCGCGGCGGCAACGCAGCTGACGCCGCGGTCGCCACGGCCGCGGCCCTCGGCGTGAGCGAGCCGTACAGCGCCGGCATCGGCGGAGGCGGGTACTTCGTCTACTTCGACAAGGCCTCCGGCGAGGTCAGCACCATCGACGGACGCGAGACAGCGCCGGCCGGCATCACCTCGGACGCGTTCCTCGACCCCGCGACCGGAGCCCCGTACCCGTTCACCCCGGACCTCGTCTCCTCCGGCGTCGCGGTCGGCGTGCCCGGCACGGTGGCGACCTGGGACACCGCGGTCGACCGCTTCGGCACCCTGCCGCTCCCCGTCGTGCTGGCGCCCTCGATCGCGCTCGCGGCGAAGGGCTTCCGGGTCGACGAGACCTTCCGCAACCAGACGCTCGACAACCTCGAGCGGTTCCAGGCGTTCCCCGACACGGCCGAGCTCTTCCTCCCCGGTGGGGACGCGCCGAAGGTGGGCAGCACCTTCCGCAACCTCGACCTCGCGAAGACGCTGACCTCCATCGCCGTCCACGGGCCGGACGCGTTCTACGAGGGCGCGCTGGCCGCCGAGATCGCCGACACGGTCCAGAACCCGCGGATCGCCGAGGGGTCGGACCTCCCCGCCCCGGCCGGCACGATGACCGCCGCCGACCTCGCGGCGTACTCGGTCGCCGAGCAGGCGCCGACCCGCGTCTCCTACCGCGGACTCGACGTCTACGGGATGGCACCCTCCTCCTCCGGCGGGATCGCGGTCGGCGAGGCCCTCAACATCCTCGAGAACCACGACCTCGCGTCCGAGGACACGGGCAGCGCCCTGCACCTCTACCTCGAGGCGTCCGCCCGCGCCTTCGCCGACCGCGGCGCCTACGTCGGCGACCCCGCCTTCGTCGACGTGCCCACCGAGACGCTCCTCAGCCAGGAGTTCGCGGACTCGCGGGACTGCACGATCGACCCGGCGACCGCCTCCGTCCGCCCGGTCGCGCCCGGCGCTCTCGACGGCTCCGGATGCGCGACCGCCCCCGCCGCGGAGGAGTCGGACACCGAGAACATCTCCACGACCCACCTCTCGGTCGTCGACAAGTGGGGCAACGCCGCCTCCTACACGCTCACGATCGAGCAGACCGGCGGCTCGGCGATGACCGTCCCCGGCCGCGGCTTCCTCCTCAACAACGAGATGACCGACTTCTCCCCCACCTTCGTCGACGGGGACCCGAACCGGATCGAGCCGGGCAAGCGCCCGCGCTCGTCGATGTCGCCGACGATCGTGCTCGACGGCGGGGACGTGCGGTTCGTCGTCGGCTCGCCGGGCGGATCGACGATCATCACGACGGTCCTGCAGACCCTGGTCAACCGCATCGACCTCGGCATGACGCTCCCCGAGGCGGTGGCAGCGCCCCGCGCCTCCCAGCGCAACGGCGCGACGACCTCGGCCGAGCCCGAGTTCATCGAGGCGTACGCCGACGACCTCGCTCCCTTCGGCCAGCAGCTGGTCCCCTCGGGCGACACCTTCACCTCGGCCGCGCAGATCGGGGCGGTGGCCGCCATCGAGGTCGACCCCTCCGGCCGGATGACCGCGGTCGCCGAACCGGTGCGGCGCGGCGGCGGCGTCGGGCTGGTGGTCCGGCCCGAGAAGTGACGCCCCGGAGCCTCCGCGGTCCGCTGAGAGGAACCGTCGGCCGGCCGCCCCTCTCGCCCGGGAGCGGTCCTCCGCGGGAAGGAGGCGTCTGCGACACTGGGGAGATGTCGTCGTCGCGCCCGCTGCGCACCCTCCGGGGTGTCGTCGCGGCGACGGTGGCGACGCTCGTCGCGCTGTTCTCGCACGTGGCCGGCGGCGGCCAGATCCCGGGTCCGCTCGGTGTCGCGATGCCGCTCGTCCTGTCGGTCCTGGTGTGCGTGGCGCTCGCCGGGCGCAGGCTCTCCCTGGTCCGCCTGGCGGTCTCGGTGGGAGTCAGCCAGTTCCTGTTCCACACGCTCTTCACGATCGGGACCTTCGCGGGGCCGGTCGATGCGCCGACCCTGCACGCGCACCACGGTGCCGTGATCGACGTCAGCGCGGCGATGACGCACAGCGGGATGACCGGCTCCTCGATGTGGGCGGCGCACCTCGTCGCCGCCGTCGCGACGACCGCGGCGCTCCACCGCGGCGAGTCCCTCCTCGTCAGTGTCGCCGCGACGACGAGCCACCTCGTCACCCGCCTGGTGCGGGTCCTGCCGACTCCGGTGGCCGCTCCTCGACCCGCGCGACGCTCCTCCTTCGAGCTGCGCGACGTGCTCCCCCTCGCCTCGGGCGTCTTCCCCCAGGCGGCGCTGCGGCGCGGCCCCCCTCTGCAGCCCGCCTCCTGATCATCGACGCGAGCCGCGGCGAGGACCTCCCCGGAGGTCCCCGCAGCGTCTGACCGACCCGTCTCCTCCCTGGACCCTCGCGAACGGCGCGCCCCTCACCGGGACGGCGGAGGCCGACGAGCCCGACTTCGAGGCGACGACGACCATCGGCTTCCCGGTGATCCCGGAGTTCTCGCACATGAGGCGCGCCCGCTCGGAGAACACCGCCGAGCGCTTCCACCGCCGGGCCTACAACTACGACGACACCCCGACGGGCGAGGACATCTCGAACTCCGGGCTGATCTTCGCGGCGTTCCAGGCCGACGTCACCGCGCAGTTCGTGCCGATCCAGAAGCGCCTGGACGAGCTGGACCTGCTCAACGAGTGGACGACGCCGATCGGCTCCGCCGTCTTCGCGATCCCGCCGGGCTGCGTCGAGGGCGGCTACATCGGCGACACCCTCCTCTGACCCTCACCGGCACCCGCCACAGCACCGAAGGACCAGAAGCATGACCACCACCGCCACGAGACCCCGCGACTCCGCCGACACCCCGCCCCCGCCGCACAGAAGCAGCGCAGGCTGGCTCGGACAGCTGCTGCTCCGCCTGCACTTCTCCGCCGCCCTGTTCGTCGGGCCGTTCATCCTCGTCGCCGCGACCAGCGGAGCGCTCTACGCACTCACCCCGCAGCTCGAGCAGGTCGTCTACGCGCAGGAGCTGCACGCCCCCGAAGCGGACACCTACGTGCCCCTGGCCGACCAGATCGACGCCGCCGACGCGTACACCGGAGGCGGGCAGAGCATCGTCGCCGTCCGCCCCGCACCGAACCCCGGCGACACCACCCGGGTGATGTACGCGGACCCGTCGCTCGGCGCCAGCGAGACCCGCGCGGTCTTCATCGACCCGGCCACCGCCGACGTCCGCGGCGACCTCACCGCCTACGGCACCAGCGGCGCCCTGCCGTTGCGGACCTGGATCAGCGACCTGCACCGGACGATGCACCTCGGGGACGTGGGCCGCTCCTACAGCGAGCTCGCCGCCTCCTGGCTGGGGGTCGTCGCCCTCGCCGGCCTGGGCCTCTGGATCATCCGCCTCCGCCGCGCCCGCGTGAAGAGGGACCTGCTGCGCCCCGCGCCGAGGACCACCGGCTACAAGCGCCTGTTCTCCTGGCACGCCTCCACCGGCGTCTGGCTGCTCGTCGGCGCCCTGTTCCTCTCGACCACAGGCATCACCTGGTCGCTCTACGGAGGCGGGAACTTCGAGACCCTCCGCTCCGCAGTCGGCTGGACCACGCCCTCGCTGGGGACGACGCTCGGCGACCGGACCGGCGAGGTGGCCGACGAGCACGCCGGACACGCCGGACACGGCGCGGCCACCGGCGACGCCGTCGAGTCGACGGCGGGCTACTCGCCGGCCGCCTACGACTCGGTGCTCTCGGTCGCCCGCGAGGTCAACGTGAACACGGGACTGGTCGAGATCCGGCCGCCCGCGGCGGAGGGCTCGGCCTGGGTCGTGCAGGAGATCCAGCGCAGCTTCCCGACCGAGGTCGACGGCGTCGCGATCGACGGGAGCACGATGCAGGTCGTCGACCGGGTCGACTTCGCCGACTTCGGCCTCGTCGCCAAGCTCTCCCGCTGGGGCATCGACACGCACATGGGCTCGATGTTCGGGCTGCCCAACCAGCTGCTGCTGTTCGTCACCGCGGCCGGCATCGCCACGATGGTCGTGCTCGGGTACCTGATGTGGTGGAAGCGCCGCCCCACCCGCGCTCCCCGGCTCGGCGGCACCCCGCCGGCCCGGGGAGCGCTCCGGCGCGCGCCGTGGTGGGGAGTCGCGTCCGTCCTGGTCGTCGCCGCCGCGGTCGGGCTGTTCCTCCCGCTCCTGGGTGCGAGCCTCGCGGCCTTCGTGATCGTCGACACGCTGCTGGGGCTCCGACCCGCGCACCGCTGAGCGCGCGGGCGCCGACCCGGTGAGGTCCACCGGGCCGGCGTCACAGCCCCTTCGGGAAGCCGAGGGAGCGCAGCACGGGGTCGAGGCCCTCCCACTGCTGACGCCGCTCCGCGTCCCGGTCGGCGTCGCTCCCCCGGAGTCCGACCGCCTTCCTCACCGTTGTCTCCGTGGATTCGGGGCAGTTGTCGGCTCCGGAACGCGCCAGGGGTCCCGGGTACGGCTGACCGCCTTCAGCCGCCTGATGGCATGCCGTGATGAGCCGCCCGGGACCCCGCAACGGCAGGACCGCTCATGGAGAGACGCGACCAGATCGCCCCGTGATGACATGCCGGCGAGGTCGTTCACGGCGCACCGCACCCGCTGAACGGAAGGACCCTGCGTGCCCCGACTCCGGGCCGGAATCGACGCCGGCAAGGCCGACCACCACTGCCGGTGAGGGTGCATCGATGATGCTCATCGCGCGCCTCCGAGCCAGAGTCCTGTTGCTGCGGCGATGACGCTGAGGAGGAGCGTGCCGAGGGCGTTGATGGCGGAGGCGAGTTGGCGTCCTTCGGCGAGGAGACGGACGGTTTCGAGGCTGGCGGTGGAGAAGGTGGTGTAGCCGCCGAGGAAGCCGGTGCCGAGGACGAGTCGCCACGGCTCGGGGGCGATGCCTGCGAGGGCGAGGCCGGTGATCAGGCCGAGGAGGAGTGATCCGGTGACGTTGATGACGGTGGTGCCCCAGGGGTAGGCGCCGCCGGTGCGGGCCTTGATGAGCCCGTCGAGGAGGAGCCGTGTTGCGGCTCCGATTCCACCGGCGAGGGAGAGCGCGAGGAACAGTGCGGGTGTCATGCCGGCACCTTCCTCTGCGTGCGTCGCCGGTGGAGTGCTGCGGCGAGGGCGACTCCGGTCCAGGACGCGAGGGCACCGAGCAGGACGGTGCCGAGCGCGTAGAGGGCGGCGGGTGCGGGGTGTCCTGTGGTGAGCAGGTGGGCGGTGTCGGTGGCGAGGGTGCTGTAGGTGGTGAAGCCTCCGAGCGCTCCGGTACCGAGCAGCAGCCGTGCGGTGCGGCGTCGGCCCTCGTCGCTGCCGGCTCTGGCGAGGCTCTCCAGGAGTACGCCGAGCAGGAGCGCGCCGACGATGTTGATGGCGAAGACGACGGTGTCGAAGGCGGGATCGGCGGGGAACGCGAGGGTCAGGCCCTCCCGCGCCCCGGTCCCGACCGTGCCGCCGGCGGCGACGAGGAGGAGGTATCGCGGACGCAGGTGCACGGGTCGTGGCGTCCCGTCGGGGGCGTCGTCGACGTCGAGGTCGCTGTCGACCGGCAGCTCGGGGTCGGGGTCCGGGGGGCGGTGACGGTGGCGGTCATCAGTCACGGGGAGTGGGACCTTTCGGGAGGGGGCGGGTCAGTGGGTGAGACCGTAGTGCAGCGTGGGGTCGAGGTGTTCGATGTCGACGAGGCGGTTGTACTTCGCGACCCTCTCGCCGCGCGCGGGGGCGCCGGATTTGATCTGCCCGACTCCGGTTCCCACCGAGAGGTCGGCGATGAAGGTGTCGAGGGTCTCGCCGGAGCGGTGGGAGACCATGCAGCGCATGCCTGCGTCGTGCGCGGCCGCGATCGCGTCGAGGGTGCCGGTGATGGTGCCGATCTGATTGGGCTTGATGAGTGCGGCGTTGGAGTAGCCGTTGCGGGCTCCGTCGCGGATGCGGTCGGCGTCGGTGACGTAGAGGTCGTCTCCCACGAGCTGCACCCGGTCGCTGATGGCGTGGGCGAGGAGGGCCCAGCCCTCGTGGTCGTCCTCGGCGAAGCCGTCCTCGATGCTGCGGATCGGGTAGTCGGCGATCAGCTTCTCGTAGTAGCGGGCGAGTGCGTCGCGGTCGAGATCGGTGCCGGCGACGGTGTAGTGGCCGTCGCCGTGGAAGAAGCCGTTCGCGGCGGGATCCATCGCGATCGCGATGTCACCGGTGCCGGGCTGGTATCCGGCGTCGGTGATCGCTGCGACGAGGAGGTCCAGGGCGTCTTCGGGCCGGTCGATGGGGGGCGCGAAGCCGCCCTCGTCGCCGAGCCCGGAGGTGCCGTAGGCGGTGCGGACGCGGGCGGCGAGGGCGTGATAGATCTCGGCGCCGACCTGCACGGCCTCCTCCTCGGTGCCTGCGGAGACGGGGGCGATCATGAACTCTTGGAAGTCGAGGCCGTTCGCGGCGTGCGCGCCGCCGTTGATGACGTTGAAGTGCGGGACGGGCAGGGAGGCGGTCGCCCCGGTGTGATCGGCGATCCACCGGTGCAGGGGCAGGCCGGTGCGCGCGGCGAAGGCGCGGGCGGCCGCGATGGAGACGGCGACGACGGAGTTCGCTCCGAGGCGGGCGAGGTTCGCGGTTCCATCCAGTGCTCGCAGCGCTTCGTCGATCTCGCGAAGCGAAGTCCAGGAGTGATCGAGCAGGAGGGCGCGGATCTCGCCGTCGACGGCCGCGACAGCGGAGCGGACTCCGCGTCCGCCGAACGCGGGGCCGCCGTCGCGCAGCTCGACCGCTTCGAACGCGCCCGTCGAGGCGCCCGCGGGGGCGGAGGCGTCCAGGACGGTGTCGTCGTCCAGACGCAGGGTGACAGCGACGGTCGGGAAGCCGCGGGAGTCGAGGATCTGCCGTGCGGCGACGTCGGTGATGACCAGCGGCTGTCCGGCGGGGTGGGTGACGTACTCGCCCGTCCCGTGGATGCTGGTGCGGGTGTGGCTGATGTAGGCGTTCATCAGGTTCCTCCTTCGTGGGCGAGCGTGATCGCCGCCCGGTCGGCTCTTGCGGGGTCGAGGTAGCGTCCGCTCCTCGAGATCGGTGTCCCGGACGGCCCGGTGTCGTACAGGTACGGCTGACCCGTCGGGATGTTCAGATCGCGGACCGCGGCATCGCCGAGGTCCTCGAGAAGGGCGCGCAGCGCGCGCAGGGAGTTGCCGTGCCCGACGATGAGCACCGTCTCGCCCTCCTGGAGGGCGGGCAGGATGCGCTCCTCGAGGAGCGGCTGCAGTCGGTGGACGACGTCGCGCAACGACTCCGTCTCCGTCATCGCCTCGGCCGGCTGCCCACGGAACGCCGCGGACCTGTGCAGCTGCACGAAGGCGGCGGCGGACAGAGCAGGCGGGCGGACGTCCATCGACCGGCGCCACTCCAGGAAGGCGTCGGCCCCGTACCGGGCTTCGACGGCGCTTGTGGACAGGCCGGTGAGCGCTCCGTAGTTGCGCTCGTTCAGCCGCCACTGGGCCGCGACGATCCGCGGCCGCCCTGGAAGGGCGCCGGCGATGATCCGGGCCGATTCGGTGGAGCGCTGCAGGGTCGACGTGAGGATCAGATCGGGGTCGATCGATGCGTCCCTCAGTAGCGTCGCGGCCTGTCGCGCTTCGTCACGTCCGAGGTCGGTGAGGGGGACGTCGAGGACGCCGCAGAAGAGACCGTCGGCGTTGCCGGTGCTCTCACCGTGGCGCACGAGGACGAGCGGGGGATGCGCGGGCATGGGTCACCTACCTGGTCTCTGATCGAGAAGGTAGGAACCATCAGCCTCGGCGGCAGTTCGAGCTCACGCTCGGGCGGGATCCATCACCACTGCCGTCAGCCTACGCCCGCACCTCGGTCAGGACCAGGGCAGCGGCTCCGAATCATCGACCGGGGCGAGGGGGATCATGAGGGCCGGCCGGTGCTGACGGTGAGCGAGACGGGCGCCGACGGCACCGGAGAAGACCTCCTGCACGGTGCGACGCAGAGACGGCTCCTTCGTGCCGACAATGATCATGACCGCATCGACACGGTCCGCGAGCGTCGCCAGAGCGTGTGCAACGTCACCGGCCATCTGATGCGTCTGCCACGGGACACGGTCACCGACGATCCGGTCAAGCCGCTCGAGGATCGCAGGATCTGGAGCCAGCGGAGTGTCGCGGATGCACTGCGGGCGACACCGGTGCCTTCCTCCCGGGTCTGGTCCCCGCCAGCTGCCCGCGCGTACGCGCGCGGACGCTGCGGCGTACCCGGATCGGCTGCTACTGACGAAGCGCGCCTCGGGAACGAACGGTGGGATCACGCTCGACCCGACGATCGGGGTGTCGTCGAGGATGGCACGCGGTCGAACCGATCACCACGGATACCACCGCGCGCGAGGCGGTGAGAAGCAGCTCAGGCGCAAGGGGGTCGCGAATCGTCGTCGGCGCGGTTCACTCACTGCATGGATGGTCTGCCCTTCGTTGTTCTCGTCGTCATCTTTCTCGCCGCCGCCGCAGTGGTGTGGGTCGCCGGCATCCAGTTGTCGAAGGCCACGGACGTTCTGGATGCGCGTCTGCACCTGGGGAGTGCGCTGGGCGGTCTGATCGTTCTCGCCGTCGCGACGAACCTGCCGGAGATCGCGATCACCGTGTCCGCCGCGCTCTCCGGGAACCTGGACGTCGCGGTCGGCAACATCCTCGGCGGCATCGCGCTGCAGACCGTGGTCCTCGTCGTCCTCGACCTGTTCGGCAAGCCCGGAAAGGGTGCGAAGCCGCTCACCTACCGTGCCGCGTCCCTCACACTCGTGCTCGAGGGGCTCGTGGTCGTCGCGGTGCTCGCCGTCGTCATCGCCGGCAGCCAGCTGCCCTCCGGACTTGAAGTGCTGCGCCTGACCCCGGACGTCGTCCTCATCGCCGGCCTCTGGGTCGTCGGGCTGCTGCTCGTGCAACGCTCCGGCAAGCACCTCCCCTGGCACGAGGACGGGCGGGCCCCCGACGCGACAGCATCCCCCTCGAAGAAGAAGACGCACCCGATGAGCACACGCAAGGCGACCATCGTGTTCACGATCTCCGCCGCGGCGACCCTCCTCGCCGGTGTCGTGCTCGAGCGCGCCGGTGATGCAGCATCCTCGCAGCTCGGTCTCTCCGGGGTGCTGTTCGGAGCCACCGTGCTCGCTCTCGCCACCTCCCTCCCCGAGATCTCGACCGGGCTGCAAGCCATCAAGCAGGGCGACGACAACCTCGCCATCAGCGACATCTTCGGCGGCAACGCCTTCCTCCCCGTCCTGTTCCTCGTCGCCACCGTCCTCTCCGGCACCGCAGTCCTCCCGCAGGCGAACTCGTCCGACATCTACCTCACCGCTCTCGCCGCCCTGCTCACCCTCGTCTACATCGTCGGACTGATCTTCCGACCCACCCGCCGCATCGCCGGCATGGGAATCGACTCGTTGATCGTGCTCGCGCTCTACACCGTCGGCATCGCGGGACTCTTCGCCATCACCGCGACATGACGTCCGCGCCGCCGTGGGCAGATCGACCAGATCGCTGTAGCTCGAGCAGACACGGCCGCTGGCGTGATCGGCGTAGCGACGAGCCGTGCACCGGTCAGCGCAACTCGTGCGCGATCTCCAGGAACGCCGCCGCGGACGACCCGATGCGATCGGACCAGATGGCGCGGAGGGGTCGCACGAGTGCTGGTCCGCGGAGGGGCACTCGTATCAGTGAGCGCGCGGCGAGATCTGTTTCGACGGTGAGGATGCTCATGACTGCGGGCGCGATGCCGGCGCGGGCGTTCGCTCGGATGATCGCCGTCGTCTCCAGGATCGCGGCGGGAGTCGTGAGTGCGAGCCCGGCGTCGTGGAGCCATGCTTCGAGGGTCGTCCGGGTGCCGGAGCCTTCCTCTCGTGTCAGCAGTGCGGTCCCGGCCAAGTCCTCGGCGCTGATACTCGCCGCGCGTGCCCAGGGGTGGTCCGGTGCCACGACGACAGCGAGTTCGTCCTCCGTGACCACGTCAGAGGAGAGCGTGGCCGTGGACGCCGGTGTCTCGACGAATCCGAGCTGCGCCGCACCGGATCGCACGAGCTCTGTGACCGTGGCTGAATTGCCGGCGATCAGCTGCACACTCACCTCGGGTGTGCGCTGTCGGAATTCGAGGAGCCAGCGTGGGAGCAGCAGTTCGGCGATGGTCTGCGACGCCGCGAGAACCAGTGAGCCGGTCGGCTGTCGCAGTGCCGCCGCGCCCGCCTCGAGGCGGCGGGATGCCTCGAGGACCGGGCCGGCCAACTCGAGCACGAGCCGGCCCGCGTCGGTCATCAGGGACCCGATCGGAGAGCGGCGCACGAGCGGCTGCCCGATGGCGCGCTCCGCTACCCGCAGACGCGCCGAGACGGCCTGCTGGGTGACACCGAGGGCTTCGGCAGCGCGGGAGAGCGAGCCCGCCTCGGCGATGCGTTCGAGCACCTCCAGCGTGTCGAGATCCAGGATCCGGTCCGTCAATCGCCGCGTCGCCACAAGCACTCATTGTGCCCCGCCAACACGATCGCTGTATCGGCTGGTGACGGCGATGCTCAGGCTGGAGTCATGACAACTTTCTCCCCCGCCCGCGCATCTTCCTCGATCGGGCATCCTCCGCGGTCGAGGCGCTTGTTCCGGGAGTTGGAGCATCCGGGACTGATCGTGTCGAACCTGACGCCGAACTGGTTCGCGTCGATCATGGGCACCGGCATCGTCGCGGTCGCCGCCGCGTCCCTGCCACTCCAGTTCCCCGGACTCCGTACCGGGGCCACCGTCATCTGGGCGATCGCCGCGCTGCTGCTCGTCGCGCTGACCGTCGCGACCGGGCTGCACTGGGTCCGCTACCGCGGTACAGCGGCGAGGCACCACCTGAATCCGGTCCTCTCGCACTTCTACGGCGCGCCGCCGATGGCGTTTCTCACCGTCGGCGCGGGAACCCTCCTCCTCGGCAAGGACTGGATCGGCCTGCCGGCCGCTGTCGCCATCGACTGGGTGCTCTGGGGTGCGGGGACTCTCGGCGGGCTGGCGACGGCGGTCCTGGTGCCCTACCTCGCGTTCACCCGGCATGAGAACAAGCCCGATTCGGCGTTCGGCGGCTGGCTGATGCCGATCGTTCCGCCGATGGTGTCCGCTTCCACCGGCGCAGTGCTGCTGCCGTACGCGCCCGCCGGGCAAGCGCGGGAGACGCTCCTGTGGTCCTGCTACGGCTTCTTCGGCCTCAGCCTGGTCGCGTCGCTGGTGGTGATCACCCTGATCTGGAACCGGCTCGCGCAGCACAAGGTCGGAGCGGCGGGGATGGTGCCGACACTGTGGATCGTCCTCGGTCCGGTCGGACAGTCGATCACCGCTGTGAATCTGCTCGCCTCGAACGCGCCCACCGTCGTCGACGCCGGCACGGCGCGTGCGCTGCTGGTCGTGGCTCTGGTGTACGGCTTCGCGATGCTCGGCTTCGCGCTGCTCTGGACCGTCATCGCCCTCGCGATCACCCTCCGCACCGCGAAGGAGCACCTGCCGTTCAGTCTGACGTGGTGGTCGTTCACGTTCCCCGTCGGCACCTGCGTCACCGGACTGAACGGCCTCGCCCTGCACTCCGGTCTCACGGTCGTCGCCGGCCTCGCCGTGCTCTACTACGTCGGCCTGGTCGCCACGTGGATCATCGTCGCCGCCCGCACCTTCCACGGTTCCGTGATCCGCGGCACCCTGCTCGCACCACCGCGGCCGGCCTGACCGGGATCGAGGACCATCGTGGATGTCCGAACCTTGAACGCCCTCGCCGAGACCTGGCGGAGTACCGCGGACGCGACCGGACGCTTCGTTCCGGGCTTCGATCCCCGCTCCGGCGGCACCGCCAGTCGCGTCCTGGTGCTGATGCAGTCACCCGGCCCTCGGACGATCGCCGCGGGATCCGCTGCCGTCTGCAGCGAAGACAACCTCGGGCCCACCGCCGCCGCGTTCCGGACGGCCCGCATCGAGTCCGGACTCTCCCGCGACCACTACCTCCGATGGAACCTCATCCCGTGGGAGATCCCTGGCCGCGTCCGCCCCGCGGACATCGAGCAGGGCCGGCTCGCGCTCGGTGAGCTGCTGGAGCTGCTGCCCGCGCTCGACGCCGTCGTCACCTACGGGACCGTGGCGCTCGACGGGGTCATGCGCTACCTGACCCTGCACGATGATCCCCGCGTCGTCCCCGTCCTCGCGGCACCGCACCCCTCACCGGCCAACGGACGTCACCGCGCCGACCAGCACCTCCGCTCCGTGAACGCGCTCCGCCTCGCGAATCGTCTCGGATCCGGTCGGCGAGTCGCAGACTGACGGCACTGAAGGGAGACGTCCGCGGCTCGGCCGGCACCGGTCGTCGTGACCGATGAGGCGCTGATCTCAGACGGATCCCGTCCTCGGACCGCTGACGGGACCGGCCTGGTCGTCCACGACGTCGACGGTGTACGCCGCGCCGTGCTCGAGCGTGTGGCCGACGGTGCACTGGCGGTCGACCGCCCGGTGGGTGCGCTCGGACAGTGAGGCGATCCGCTCGGGATCGAGCGCCGACAGGTCGGCGCGGATCACGGCGGCGATCGAGTCGTAGCGGTCCTCACCCTCGGGCTTGGTCGCGGTGATGTCGGTGGTCGCTTCGAAATCGGCTCCGAGCCGGCTGGCGAGGATGTGGTCCGAGGAGAGCATGCCGCAGGCGGCGAGGGCGAGGTGCAGCAGCTCGCCGGGCGAGAACACGCCGTCGGCGTCCGACCCGCCGATGCGGACCTCGGCTCCTCGCGCGTTGCGGCCGATGAAGCTTCTCGGTCCCTCGCGGGTGATGTGCAGCGGCGTGGTCTCGGTGCTCATGGTCTGCTCCTGTCCGGTGTCCGCGGCACCGCGGGCAGTGTCGGTGTCTCCTGCTGGCGGGCGGTGTCTCAGGTGTCGGTGCGGACGAGGGGGGAGTTCGTGCCGCGGACCCTGATGTCGACGCCGGTGATCTCCGACCGGGCGACGCCCGTGGACGCCGCCAGGTCGACGGCGCGCCGCCCGGCCGCCGTCCAGGTGGCGACGGTGATCGTGCTGCCGTCTGTGCGGGTGATCACGAGTTCGTACTCCGCGTCGGCGGGCGCATCACCACTGTAGGTGCAGCTCCACTCCAGCCGGGTACCCCACGGCTTCCCCTCGACCTGGATGTCCGCAGCGAGAGCGGGATCGGCCGCGATCGGGTCCATCGGTTCGAGGGTCGCCTCGCTCGCCACGGGAGCGCCCGCGATGCCCGTGCCGAGAGCGACACCTCCGAAGACGGAGGCGGTGACGGCGGCCGCGACGGCGAGGGACGTCACCAGCCGGCGCCGACGTCGGCGCGTCCGGACACGGTGGGCGATGGCGGGCAGCGTCACCATCGACGGCGGCGCCTCCTCGCCGTCGTCCGATGCGCTGATGGCGAGAGCGTCCTCGATGGAGAGGCGGCCGACGATGCCGGGCAGTCCTGCCAGCTCTGCCACGGCCGCGCGGCAGGCCGCGCAGCCGCTGAGGTGCTGCTCGTACTCGAGTCGCTGATCTGCGGGGAGAGCGCCGAGGACGTAGGACGCGTCCCAGTCGCGGTACTCGTCCTCCGTCGCAGAGCTTCCGTGGTGGTCGTTCATCGGGTGACGCCCCTTTCCTGCAGAGCCAGTCGCAGTCCGCGCAGTCCGTAGTGCAATCGAGATTTCGCTGTTCCCTCGGGGATGGAGTGCCGGCGGGCGATCTCGGGGACGGTGTGTCCGAGGAAGTACGCGTCCACCACGATCTGACGATGCTCCACCGACAGCGATGCGAGAGCGTCGGCGACCAGGATGCTGTCCAGGACCGCGTCGGTGCGATCGGGGACGGCGCCGCCGCCGTCCTCGTCCTTCGCCGGCACCTCGCGTCGGCTCCGAGCGGATCGGGCGTCGTCGATGACGAGATTGCGGGCGACGGTGAACAGCCACGCGCGAGCGGCGTCGGCGTCGCGTTCGAGGACCTGCGGGCGCTGCCAGGCCCGGACCATCGTCTCCTGCACGACGTCCTCCGTCAGCGCCGCGTTCCGAGTGAGGTTCTGCACGAAGCGCCGCAAGGCCGGGCCGTGACTCTCGTACAGCGCCGCCAGGAGCTCATCGACGGGGCGGGGCACAACGCTCACCGCCTCGAAGCGCCACGGTGCGCTCCCTCATCACGGTTGCTGCGATCACTGCCGGTCATCCCTTCCGTCCATGCCTGTCGAGAACCGGCGACCCGGCCCGACGATGCGCTTCGCTGCGCGGGGACGGGTCGCCGTCGCATCAGGACGCCGGGGTGGCGGTGCTCATGGCCGCGGCTTCCTTGTTCATCGTGCCGTCGGGGAGGAGGACGTACCAGGCGTCCTTCACACCCTGCCCGTTGACCTGGCCCGGCGCGGTGTCCTTCGCGAACCGGTAGACCGGCCATCCGTCGACGGTCAGCTGGGTCGTCCCGTCGGTGCGCGTGATCGAGCCGACCTCTCCGGTGATCCCGTCCGCGGCGGTCGTGCTGGACGCCGACACGGCCGGCCAGGTCGTGGCGCACTCGTCGTAGCAGCTGCTGCTGCCCGAGTTCTGCGTGTCCTTGGCGAATGTGTAGACGGTGTAGCCGGCCTCGTCCGTGATGATCTCGCCCAGCGGCGAGGACGCCGTCGTGAGAGCCGCCGTCCCAGCGGAGGCGGTCGCGGTGGCGGAGGCCATCGCGGTGGCGGAGGGGCTGTCGGCCGGCGCTTCCGACGAGGCGGCCGAGCCGGCGGCCGTCGAGCATCCGGCGAGAAGGACGGCGGCGAACGCCGCAGTCGTCACAGTGGTCGCGATTCGCTTGAGCATGATGCCTCCTGTAGTGCGGGGGCCGAGGTGGTCCCACCGAGGACACGACACAGCAGTCGCGGACGTTCAACGACGCGAGAAGATCGCTGGGAGAGCATCCGCGCAGCGGGCGGATTCAGTGAGAGCGACGATCCGTTGCGCGCTCCTTCGCGTGAAGGCCCGAGGCTGCGCGCTGCTCTCCACGGCGGCGTGCGAGCAGTGATCGACCATGTGCGCGACGGCTGCGGCCTGCCCGGCCGCCCGCGCGGCAGCGGTGGCGGCAGGCTCGCCCGCCTGCGTCGCGGCGCGGGCTGCGGCGTGCGCCGTGAAGGCCGCCGTGCGGCACTCGGTCATCGGAGCCTCGCCCCGCCCCCAGGCGAGGAGGACGTCGAGCGCGCGCCGGGGCCGGGCATTGTCCGGGTCCCGCTCCTCGAACGCGGGGAGGGCGCGCTCCGCGCACTCCGCCGCCCACCGCGCGAGCGCCCGGTGGACCTCCGGCTCCGGATCCGCCCAGGCCGGCTCCTCCGCTCCGCTCACGGGTCTTCCTCCGATTCCGGAGCTCAGCTGGCTCTTCCCAGATGAGGGTGTAGGTCGGCCGGGAGCGTCGGTCCGCAGATAGACGTCGAGGTCTCCCGACGACGGAGGTTCCTACGCCATCCGTCCGAAAGACCTCGACGTGACCGACGCTACCCCGCCGGCCGGCTTCGGCCGCCCTGACCTGACCGCCTTCGCGTCTCATCCCAGTCGACCCTGATCGAGTCTGCTGACCCCCTCGACGAGAACGCAGCGACATCACAGCCACCCAACCCCCGACCGTCCGGGAAGCCGGGACACGTCACATGACCTGTGTTGCGGGCGTGTCGAGTGGGCCGTCCAGGGGCGACGCAGGAGCGTCGACGCGACGTGCTGAGAGGTGGTTCCAGTCGAGCGCTAGGACACCGGCTACAGGCATGGCGATAGGTCAGGAACGGCGTCGCTCCCTGCGCAGGAGGGAGCGCAGAGTCTCGGCATTCGCGTAGCCGACCCGTAGCGCGATCTCGGCGGAGGTGAAGTCCGTGGTTGCTGAGAGGTGCCGAGCTCGTTCGATGCGAAGCCGTTGGACGAAGCCGAGCGGAGTGAGGTTGAGCGCCGCACGGACTCGTCGTTCGAGGGTGCGCCGGCTGGTGCCGAGCGACTGCGCGACGAAGGCGACGTTGAACGGTTCGTCCAGGCGGGCGCGCACGAAGCGTTCGAACTCGACGACGATCGGGTCCTCGTGCCGGAGATGTTCGTAGGCGACGAAGGCCGCCTGAGACGGACGCTCGTCGATGATGAGGAGCTTGGCGACATGTTGGGCCAGGTCGGGGCTGATCGATCGCACGAGTGAGAGCGCGAGGTCGATGTGGGCGAACGCGGCGCCGGCGGTGACGAGGTTCCCGTCGACCACGACCATGGTGTCGAGATCGAGGGCGACGGTCGGATAGCGCTTCAGGAACTCCGGCCCCAGGAACCAGCTGGTCGTCGCCCTCCGATGATGCATCCGTCCGGTCTCGGCGACAGCGAACACGCCGGTGCACGCCGCGGCGATCCGGGTGGTCGCCTCGTCGAGGCGCCCGAGCGAGGCGATGACCGAACGAGCATCTCGGCTCTGGAGGACGTCGTTGGTAGCGGCGGCCGTAAGGGTTCCAAGCGCAGGGACGACGACCACGTCGAACTCTCCGGACTCCGACAGCGGATGGTCCACCGACAGGGTCATCGATGCCGTCGTGGTCACTCGCCGTTTCGGTCCGAGGATGGCGAGTTCGATCGGGTCGATCCGCGGGTCGACATCGCCGCGGGCTCCATCGGCCACCCGCACGATGTCGATGATCGACGCGATAGCCGAACCGAAGCAGCCGTCGATCGCGATCAGTCCGATACGCATGACGTAAACAATAGCAATACTGCCGTATACGCCACTCCCCACCGGCCCTCGCTCGTCATACGCTGAACTCGTCCCACGAAGAACCCCGACGTCAAGGAGAGTCCCTCATGTCCACACCCGCATCACTTCCGTATGCCTTCGTCGCCAAGATCGTCGCGGCCGATGGACAGCACGACGCGGTCGCCGATCTGCTCGGCGGCGCTGTCGCACTCGCCAACGAAGAAGTAGGAACGATTGTCTGGTTCGCGGTCAGGACCCACGCCGACACCTTCTGGATCTTCGATGCATTCCCCGACGAAGCCGCTCGCGACGCCCACGCCAACGGCGCCATCGTCGCAGCCCTGATGGCCAACCAGCACCTCCTCGGCGCAGCACCCGAGATCCTGGCGGCCGACGTCCTCGCGTCCAAGCTCCCGTAGTCCGCCAACGCACGAGACGATCGCGCCCCGCCGAGCAGTCGCCAGGTCGCGACGCAACGCCACGCTGCGTTGCCGAGCGGTGCGAGGCCTTTCGGCACACGGACAGGATGCCGGCCGCGAGCGCTCAGCCGGCGAGGGGTCCGTCGCAGAGGAGAGCGACGTCGGTGTCGGGCAGAGCCGTGAGGCCAGCGCATCGCGCGACCACCAGAACGGTTCGCCGGAGCCGCCTGTCGGAATCGAACGGACGACCTCATCACGTCGGCTTTGCGTCTATCGCTTGATGCGCCCACTGGGCGAACGAGCCGCTGACCTGCGCAAACGCCGAGCGTGGAGGACGCCGCCATCCGGTGGTGACCGACGACGACCGACCAGTACCGACCGTTTCACCGGAGCTTGCGGCGGCGTCGAAGCCGAGCAAGCTCCATTCTTCTAACTCACCGCGCCCTCCTCCTCGCCGGCCCCGTCGTCGGCGAAGACGTTTCAGGGGTCTTCTCAGATGACGGTGTAGGTCGGCCGGGCGCGTCGGTCCGCAGATAGACGTCGAGGTCTCCCGACGACGGAGGTTCGTACGTCATCCATCCGAAAGACCTCGACGTGTCCGACGCTACCCCGCCGGCCGGCTTCGGCCGCCCTGACCTGACCGCCTTCGCTCGACTCGACGGCCTCGGTCTGCACACCGGCGCGGACCTGCTCACCGACAAGCAGAGCGACAGGCTACGCGCGCTGTTCGTTGATGACGCTCACGTCGAGGTCGAGGCGACCTGGGGTGTCTACCAGCGCATGATCGCCGCCTATCGCCACGAGGACCGGCAACGTGGCCGCGAGCTCATGGAGAAGCTGATCACCGACCTCAGCGCCGGCGTCCCCAAGGTGCTCACCGAGCTCACCACCCTGGGCCGGACCCTGAAGAAGCGAGCCGCTGACGTGCTCGCCTACTTCGAACGACCCGGCACCAGCAACGGGCCGACCGAGGCGCTCAACGGACGGCTCGAACACCTGCGCGGCTCCGCACTCGGGTTCCGCAACCTGACCAACTGCATCGCCCGAAGCCTGCTCGAGACCGGCGGCTTCAGACCCCAACTCCTACACCCCCGATTGGGATGAGCCGCTCAGCTCCGGCGCGGCCGCCCCGTGAAGTGCTTCACCCCGTAGACCAGGAGGAGCAGGATGCCGCTCAGCTGCAGGGCGAGCGAGAAGCCGGAGGCGAATTGACCGGCCGGCCACACCAGCCTCAGCACCAGCGCGACGAACATCGCTGTGACCCCGACGACGAACAGGACTCGATTCCGCATCCGTCGAGTCGACCATCCGCACGCGGGCCCTGGCCAACCGCCAGTGCTCAGCTCAGGCGCTCGGTCAGGTGGACGGTGACGACGTCGCCGAGGTCCTTGCCGATCGTCTTCCGCAGTTTCGCGCTGATCGACAGCATGTGACCGCCGGTGCCGTTCGGCAGCAGGCCCGCGGTCACCGGCTCGCCGTCGACGGTGGCGACCACCTTCACCGACCTCCCTGTGCCGAGCAGCTCGACGGAGCCGGGCACCTCGACGCACGACCAGAGGTCGCCCTTCACGGCGACACCGATCGGGGCGGTGAAGGCGAGGTCCAGGGGGCCGGCGCTCATGCGCTCTCCTCCGCGGACGCCGCGCTCTCGCCGGAGGAGTCCTGCCCGCTGTACCGGTCGAGGATCTCGTCGTACATCGCGGCGTCGAGCAGACCATCGGACAGGGCCCGGCGGACCTCCTCGAACTCCCCGGGGTCGAGGGTCGTCCAGTCGAAGCCGTCGCTCGGCGATCCGGGCCGGTAGCGCCGGCGGCCGAGCTCGTCGACGGCCTGCTCCCGCGTCAGCTCCCCCGCGGCGAAGCGCTGCGCGATCCCGTACGGTGTCGCGCCGGAGAAGCCGGAGCGCACGTGCGGCAGCGCGGCGGCGGCCTCGATCCCGTCGGACACCTCGTCGATCGACATGCGGACCCCTCCCGTCCGAGGGTCCACCGACCCTCCCGTCGACCCTACGACGAGACGTCGCATCCCGGTCGGGCCGGGCGACGCGCACTGCCCTCGACAGGCGGCTACCGTTCCTCCATGACCGGACGCGCCGCTACGTCCCGGCACGAGTTCCGCGTCGACTCGCGCACGCTCGTCGCCCACGACTTCCTCGGCACTCGAGCCCCCAGGGCTGCAGTCGTCTGGTGCGGAGGGACACCGCACACCGGCGCACTCCTCGCTCCCACGTCGACGCCGCTGCGGCGCGCGGCATCCGGCTCGTCTCCGTCGCCCGTCCCGGCTTCGGCGGCTCGATGCGGGCTCCCGGACGGAGCATCGCGGATGCGGCCGCCGATGTGCTCCGCGTCGCCGACCTGCTCGGGATCGAGCGCTTCGTGGTGACGGGCTACTCCGGCGGCGGCCCGCACGCGCTGGCCGTCGGGGCTCTCGGAGGTGATCGCGTCCTGGGCGTCGCGACGTTCGGCAGCCCGGCGCCCTTCAGCGACGACGGAGCGTGGTTCGAGGGCATGCAGGATCCGGGCGCTCTCCGCAGCGCGCGCGACGGCCGGGCTGCGCGCGAGGAGTGGGAGGAGACGGCCCGCTTCGATCCGGAGCAGTTCACCGGTGACGACTACTCGGCCCTCGACGGCCCGCTGACGGCGCTCGGCGCAGAGGCCGGCCGCGCCTCGGAGCTCGAACAGGGCGGGAGCGTCGACGACGACCTCGCTCTCGTCATGCCCTGGGGAGTCGACCTCTCGCGCCTCACGGCGCCGGTCCTCCTCCACCACGGCGCGGCGGACAGGGTGGTCCCGGTCGCCCACGCGGAGCGGATCCGCCGCCTCCACCCGGCCGCGGAGCTCACGATCCGGCCCGGTCGAGGCCACATCGGCGTCCTGCTCGACTGGCCGGACGTCCTCGACCGCCTCCTCGCGGACGGGTTCCCCGGGGACCGCCCCGGCAGCGGAGGCTGAGCGTCTCATCGCGGCCGGCAGCGGATCGGACGCGGAAGGTGGGCCTGGAAGGGCCACGCTTCGGGAGGGCTCCCTCCGCGAGGATCACGGCATGGCCCCTCACACGGATCCCCGCCGATGACTCTGCAGGACCTCGCCGACGAGCTCGCCCAGGCTCTCGACCGCCCGGTGACGATCGAGGACGCCTCGAGCCGGGTGCTGGCCGCGACGCGCGCGCGCGAGGAGGCGCCTCACGACGGCGTGTTCCCCGTCCAGGATCCGCGGGGCCGGCTCGCGACCCTCCTCCTCCCCCGGGAGCGGCCCGCGCCGCTCACTCCGGCCGAGTACTCGCTCATCGACGCGGCCGTCGGAGCGATCCGCCGCCTCCTCGGCCCCTCGACGCGGGCGGGCGGCAGCTCCCGGCGCGCGGACGTCCTCGCGGCGCTCCTGTCGGGCGACGGCGGCACCCGGCGCGCCTCCTTCGCCGAGGCGGTCGAGCGCCGCTGGCTGCGCCGGGACGCCCAGACCGTGGTCCGCGCGGTGCGGCTGACCGGCCCGACCGGCTCCCTGCAGCGGACGGCGCTGGCGCGGCGGATCGACGCGAGCGCCGCCTCCGGCCTGACGTTCCTCGGCGACCAGGAGGGTGTGCTGTTCTTCGTGAGCGTGGAGGCGCCCGAGGCCGCCGCGGAGGCGGACGACGTCCTGCGGGCGGAGGCGCGCGGCCGCGGCACGGCCGTCGACGCGATCGGCTCGGCGCGCTTCGACGTCCGCGACGACGACCTCCTGCCGACTGCCGAGCGGGCCGCCCTCGCGGCGACCATCGTCGGCTCCCTGCCCGACGGCCGTAGCCGGGCCGACATCGCCGAGCTCGGGGCCTGGGTGCTCCTCGCCTCGATCGGGGCGGACAGCTCGCAGCTCGCCATGCTCTCGCCGGCCGCGGCGACGCTGCTCGAGCGGGGCGACGAGGTGCAGCGGCGGACCGTGGAGGCCTACCTCGACGTGCGCGGCAGCGTGCGGGAGGCGTGCGGGCTCCTCCACATCCACCGCACCACGCTCTACTACCGTCTCGACAACCTGCCCGAGGCGGTCCGGGACGCGCTCGACGACGGCCTCGCCCGCAGCACGCTGCACCTCTGCCTCAAGCTGATGAAGTTCCGCGACGGGCTCGAGCGGCGGCGTGCCTCGTGACCGTGCCCGGGGACCTCCCGCAGGTCCGCCTCTACGGGCGGCGCGAGAGCCGCGACGCGTGGGAGATCCGCGACCTCCTCGCGCGCAGCGTCGTCTCGTTCTCGTGGACGCCGATCGACACGGACGAGCAGTGCCTCGCCGTCGCGGGGCATCCGCTCGCCACCGCGTCGCTCCCCCTCGTGGTGTTCCCGGACGGCAGCCGCGCCTCCGATCCGACGCTCGCCGAGGTCGCGGCCCGGCTCGGCTGGGTGGGCTCGCCGCGGCTCGCGGAGTACGACCTCTCCATCTACGGAGCCGGCCCGGCCGGGCTCTCGGCCGCCGTGTACGCCGCCTCGGAGGGGCTGAAGGTCGTGGTCCTCGAGCGCTCGGCGATCGGCGGGCAGGCCGGCTCCAGCAGCCTGATCGAGAACTACCTCGGCTTCCCGCACGGGATCGCGGGAGCCGATCTGGCCGAGCGCGCGCGGCAGCAGGCCGTCTCCTTCGGCGCCGAGCTGCTGCGGATGCGCGAGGGGATCCGCGGGCGCTTCGCCGACGACCGGATCCACGCGCTGCTCGCCGACGGGACGACCGTCGTCGCCCGCACCAACATCTGCGCCACGGGCATCCAGTGGCGCCGGCTCGGCCTCGAGCGCGAGGACGAGCTGCTCGGCGTCGGCCTCTACTACGGTGCCGGCACGAGCGAGGCGCCGCTCTGCGAGGGCGAGGACGTCGTGGTCGTCGGAGGCGGCAACTCGGCCGGGCAGGCCGTGATGAACCTCTCGGCGCACGCGCGGCACGTGACCATGCTGGTCCGCGGCCCGGATCTGGCCGACAGCCTCTCCTCCTACCTCGCGGAGCGCGTCGTCCGGCAGCCGAACGTGACGATCCTGCTCGACTCGCGCGTCACCCGCCTGCACGGCGCCGACGCCCTCGAGTCGATCGAGGTCGAGAACTCGGCGACCGGCGCGCACGGGGCGCTGGCCACCTCCCACCTCTTCGTCTGCATAGGGGGCGAGCCGGACACGACGTGGGCGGCGGAGACCGCGATCGTCCGCGACTCCGGCGGCTACCTCGTGACGGGACCGGACCTCGCCGGCGAGCACGCGGCTCGCGACTGGCCGCTCGAGCGGGCGCCGTTCTACCTCGAGACGAGCGTCCCCGGCTCCTTCGCCGCGGGGGACGTGCGCCGCAGCTCGGTCAAGCGCGTCGCCTCCGCCGTCGGCGAGGGCGCGATGGCCGTCACCTTCGCCCACCGCCACCTGCAGGAGACCTCGTGAGCCGCCGACTGCCGACGGTGCGCCACGGCGTCGGCTTCTGGATCGTCGCCGCGACCTTCCTGCTCGTGATGGCGTACTCGACGGTGCCGACACCCCTCTACCCGCTCTACCAGCAGCTCGACGGCTTCCCGCCGTTCGTGATCACCGTCGTCTTCGCCGCCTACGCGGTCGGAGTGATCGTGAGCCTGTACCTCGCCGGTCACGTCAGCGACTGGCTCGGCCGCCGCCGAGTGCTGCTGATCGCGGTGCTCGTCTCGGCGGTCTCGGCCGTGCTCTTCTCGCTGACGACGGAGGTGCCTGGGCTGATCGTCGCCCGCTTCGTCAACGGCTTCAGCATCGGGATGCTCACCGCCACCGCGACCGCCCACCTCGGCGAGCTGCGCGCCCGCGCCCGGCCGGACGAGAACACGATCGTCGCCGCGTCGATCTCGGGCGCAGTGAACCTCGGCGGGCTCTCGCTGGGCCCGCTGCTCGGCGGGGTCTTCGCCGAATTCCTGCCCGATCCGCTCCTCCTGCCGCACCAGGTGTTCCTGGTCGCGCTGCTCGTGGCGGGCCTCGCGCTGCTCCTCGTGCCCGAGACGGTCGACGTGCCGGAGACGGCGCCCGCCTACCGGCCGCAGCGGCTCTCGGTGCCGGCGGATACGCGCCGGGCGTTCCTGCTCGCGGCGTTCGGAGCGTTCTCGGCCTTCTCCGTCCTCGGCCTCTTCACCTCGCTCGCACCGACGTTCCTGGTGCAGACCTTCCAGGTGCGCGACCACCTGCTGGCCGGCGCGACGTCCTTCGCCGTGTTCGCCTCCGCGGCCCTCGGCCAGCTGCTGCTCGTGAAGGTGGGGACGCGCCTGCAGCTCTCGATCGCGGTGGCGGGCTGCGCGGTCGGGCTCGCGGCGGTCGCGGCCGGAGCGATCGCTCCGCAGCTGGGAGTGTTCCTCGCCGGCGCCGTCGTCTCGGGCTTCGGGGTGGGGCTGCTCTTCAAGGGGTCGATCGGCACAGCGGTCGCCCTCGCGGATCCCGCCCGCCGGGGCGAGACCCTGGCGGTGGTGTTCCTGGTCGCGTACACGGGACTCGCGGTGCCCGCACTGGCGGCGGGAGCGGCGCTCGACCTCGTCGCCGCGACGATCGTGCTGACGGTGTTCGCGGCGCTCGTGCTGGCGGCGACCGCGACGGCCGGCGTGCTGCTGCGCGCCCGCAGCGCGGCGGCCGGGCGATGAGCGGCGGAGCGGGGCGGCGCTGCGGGGTGCGGGCCGGCGGCCGTCCGGGTGCCGGCCGCGTGCACCCCGGACGGCCGCCCGCCGCGTCAGAAGTCCTCGCGCCGCTCCTGCTCGGCCTCGGCGGCCGGCTCGAGCGCGGCGAGATCCCCGAGCGCGAGTCGCAGCTGGCGCAGCAGCCACTCCTCGGTCAGCGCACCCGCGTCGAGCGCGTCCAGCCGGCGGAGGCGCTCGGCTGCCGACCCGGTGAGGTCGGCGGGCGTCCCCGCGCTCATGCGCCGTACCCCGCTCCGCGGAGCAGGCGGCGCAGGTCGACGAGCTGCTGCTCGTCCACGTCCTTGTGGTGCGGCCGGTGGAGGGTCTCGGTCGTCGAGCCGACCGTCACCGAGAAGGCGCCGTCGTGCTTCTCGTGGACGGTGCCGACGGCCTCGAGCAGCGTCAGCACGTCCGCCCAGAGGACGTTGTGGCTCGGCGAGTCCTCGAGCAGCCGCTCGAGGGTGTCTCGCTGGTTCGAGTGGAGGTGGCGGGTGTCGGTCATGAACGGCCCTTCGGTGTCTGCGCACGCGCCCCGGTGGCGGTGCTCGGCGTCGCGTCCGACGGTAGGCGCGCGGGTGGAGCCGGTGCGCGAGTCGGATGACTCGAAGAGCGGACGCCGCGGGGCGTCCCCGCGAGAGGCGCGGCCGTGAATCCGGAGCCGGGCGACCGCGTCGACGAGGAGGAGCATCCCCGCACGCCCGCGCTGCCCGAGGCCGCCGTCTCCGCCGCGTCGCTCCCGGACCGGCCGGCCGCGTTCCTCAACGCCCTGCTGACCGAGCACTTCGTGCTGGAGTCGGCGCGCGGCATCACCGTGACGGAGTCGAGCAGCCGCGCCTCGCTCTACCTGACGATGCTCTCCAGCTCGCTCGTGGCCTTCGGCTTCCTCGCCCCGACCCGGTACGCGATGGGGTTCCTCGCGGTGATCATCCCGGTCGTCGTGCTGCTGGGGGTGTTCACCTACGAGCGGCTGGTGCAGACCTCGATGGAGGACATCGCCGCGCTGACGGCCATCCAGCGCATCCGCCGCTACTACGGGACCCTGCTGCCGGGCGCGGGCGCCTACTTCGCGGTGCCGCGCGGCCGCCACGCGCCGAACGAGCTGCTCGAGATCGGCCGCCGGCAGAGCTGGCGGGGCATCTTCTTCACGATGTCCTCGGCGATCGCGGTGGTCAACTCGATCGTGGCGGGCGCCGGAGTCGCGCTCGCGCTGACGCAGAGCGGCGCGGACGAGGTCCCCGCGATCGCGTGCGGGATGGCGGCCGCCGTCGTCCTCGCGGTGCTGCACGGGGTGTACCAGTTCCACCGCTACCGGCAGATGCGGCTGCGGATCGCGGAGGCGGAAGCGCTGGACGGGGTCGAGAGGGGGTGACGGGGCGGGGCCCGGCCGGAGGGGTCCGGAGGTGACGAACGCCGATCAGGCGTGGCGTCGGCCGCCGGCTGGTCAGCTGGCTCCGACCTGCTCCCGCGACTGCTCCCGCGACTGCTAAGAGTTGTCGCAGTCGACGCCCAGTGCGACAACTCCTGGACTCTCGTGGCGATCGCTCCTCGGCGGGCCGCCGCGAACATCCAGAAGTCGCCGTGGTCGGTCGCGAGCACGGCGACTCCTGGCTGCTCGCCGCCTGTGGACAAGCGTTGGGTGTCGGCGGCTCCGACGGCCGCGACTGCTCAAGAGTTGTCGCACTCGACGCCCAGTGCGACAACTTCTGGACTCTCGTGGCGCTCTCTCCCCGGCGGGCCGCCGCGACCATCCATAAGTCGCCGTCGTCGGTCGCGAGCACGGCGACTTCTGTCTGCACGCCGCCTGCGGACGTGCGCAGGGAGCCGGCGGCCGGCGACTGTCCAGGAGTTGTCGCAGTCGATGCCGAGTGCGACAACTCCTGGACTCTCGCGAAAGTCCTGCGCTGTCGCGAGGCGCGCGGCTCAGCCCCGCTCGGCCCGCTCGGCGAGGAGGTACTGCCAGTCGCGCGGCACGCGGTCCTTCGGCCCCGGGGTGGTCTGGCTCGCCGGGTGGCTCTGCGGGTCGGCCAGGGCGGGGCCGTCGGCGTAGTCGTCGGTCCGGTAGTCCCAGAACCAGTCCTCGCCGGGCTCGAAGCTGCGGATGACCGCGTGGCCGGTCGAGCGGTAGTGGGCCGTCGCGTGGCGGTTCAGCGAGTCGTCGCAGCAGCCGATGTGCCCGCAGAGCGCGCAGCGGCGCAGGTGCAGCCACCACGAGCCGGACTGCTCGCACTCGACGCAGCCGGGGCCGCTCGGCGGGACGGAGGGGTCGATCATCTGCTGCGACGTCATGCGCTCAGCATGCGCCTCCCGCGGCGGCAGGCACCAGGTAGGATGACTCGATCCTGCGGCTCCGTCACGCGCTCCGGGCGTCCTCGAGGCTGAGGAGCGCGTCGCGGAGCCCGGCCCGCGAGGTCACCCCGAGCTTGGGGAAGATCCGGTACAGGTGCCCGCTGACGGTGCGGGGCGAGACGAAGAGTTGCTGGGCGATCTGCTTGTTCGAGAGCCCCGCGGCGGCCAGCGAGACCACGCGCCGCTCCTGCTCGCTGAGGTCGGCGGCGACCGGCGCCTCCCCCGCTCCGCCCGCCGCCCGCAGCTCGTGCTGGGCGCGGGCGAGCCAGAGCTCGGCTCCCACCGCGGCGAACCCCGCGGCGGCCTGGCGGAACCGGGTGCGGGCCTCCAGCGGGCGCATCCGGCGGCGCAGCCACTCGCCGTGGCAGAGCTGGACGCGTGCCCGCTCGAACGGCCACTCCTCGGAGGCCGGGTCGAGGGAGCGCTCGAAGAGGGCGCCCGCGCCGCCGGTCGGATCGAGGACCGCGGTCGCCGCGAGGGCGAGCATCCGCCCGCGGGGAGCGAGGGGCCGCGCGGCGAGGTCCGCCGCGGCCGCCGCCAGCTCGGCGCAGTGCTCGGGCAGGCGGAGGCGCGAGGCGGCCTCGGCTGCGTCGAGGAGCTCCAGCGGATCGCCGCCGGCGCGGGAGGAGGAGCGGGCGTGCGCCTCCTCGAAACGGCCGCCGCCGAGGTCGAGCGAGCACAGGGCGTGATCGGCGGCGCGCGCGACCGACGCCGCTCCGTGCCGCAGCGCCCAGGCCGTCGCGCGCTCGGCGCACTCGAGGGTGCGTGCGCGGTCGCCCTGCACGGCGTGGATCCGGGCGCGAGTCGCGTCGATCAGCGCGCGCACGGCGGGCAGGTCGTCGGCGCGGGCGGCGGCGCGGTGGAGGTCGGCCGAGGCGTCGTCGAGGCGACCGCCGTCGAGTGCGGTGGTGCCGCGGCGGAGGAGGGCGAGGGCGCCGCGCAGGCCGTCCGCCTCCTCCCCGCCGTCGAGGAGCCCGGCGAGGCGGTCGCGGCGCTCGTCCGAGACCTCGAGCAGCGACCAGGCGAGGTGCAGCGCGACCGTCTTCCACGGGTCGCCCGTGACCGCGGAGTCCTCGGCGAGCCGCAGGCGACGCTCCCACTCCTCGTCCGGGACCGGCTGCACGCAGGCCTCCACGAGGCGCAGGACGGGATCGAGGAGGTGCTCCTCGCCGACGGCGAGCGCCTCCTGCCACCATGCGGGATCGCCGCGGAGCATGCAGGCGAGGTGGAGAACGGTCGCCAGCAGGTCGGCGGCGGCGGCGTGAGGGGCGACGCGGTCGGCGGAGAAGCTGCCGGCGTCGCCGCGGGAGGCGTCGGTCTCGGCGGGAGCGACACCACCGACAGGAGAGTCACCGCCGACAGGAGAGTCACCGCCGGCGAGCGAGGCACCACCGACTCCCGAGCCCCCACGCCCCACCCGAGCGCCGAGCCCCCGGAGGGCCGCGCGGCTGGCCGATGCGCTGCTCCGCACGGGGGACGTGGGCGGGGTCCGCCGCG
>NZ_PSWE01000025.1:0-51765 GCF_002932195.1 Rathayibacter sp. AY1C4
CGGTCATCAGGGTGTATCCGAATCGCACCATGGTCCGTCCTCGTTCCGCTCGTCGTGGGATGCCCGGAAGCACATGCCCGACAGCCACGCCGCCCGCACCCCCTACGAGGTGCTGGGCGTCGCCGCCACCGCGTCCGACGACGAGCTCCGCCGGGCGTACCGGCTCCGCCTCCGCGAGACCCATCCGGACACGGGAGGCGACGCCGCGTCGTTCCACGCGGTGCAGCTCGCCTGGGAGCGGATCGGCAGCGCCTCCGCCCGCGGCGACTACGACCGAGGCGCTCCCGCCCCCGGGAGGTCCTCCCCGCAGTCGCCGTACACCGGCTCACCGCGCCCGCAGACCGCCTCGGCCGTGCGCGCCCGCTCCTACGGTCACCCGGGAGGCGCGGCGCGCGAGTACTACCTGCGCCTGGTGCGCGAGTGGCTCGGCCGCGGCGTCGAGACCGAGGACCCCTTCGACCCGGCGATCGTCCGCTCCGCTCCTCGCGAGGTCCGCTCCTGGCTCGCGAAGGCTCAGGCCGAGGAGGCGACGGCCGCGCTCGTCGGCGCGCTCGGCATCGCCTACACGATCTGGAACGACGTCGCGGTCGGCGACGGCGGGCTCAAGATCGACCACCTCGTGCTCGGGCCGGCCGGCCTGCTCGCGCTGACCTCCGCCGACTGGGGCGACCCGGTCCGCCTGAGGAAGGGCGAGCTCGAGGGCCCCGGGATCGCCGAGGACGAGAAGCCGATCGCCTCGCTCGCGAAGGCCGCGCGCCGTCTCGGCCGCGAGCTGGGCGTCCGCTTCTCGACGAGCGTCGTGGTCGTGCCGGACGACGCGCTGGAGCAGCCGTTCGAGCAGGTCGAGCGCGGCCGGCACCAGGGCGCCGTCGTCATCCGCCGCTCGCTGCTGCCGCAGCTGCTGCGCTCCGGCACGGACGACCCGCGGCTCGGCGGGTACGGCGAGTCGTTCGAGGTCCGCACCCGCGTGCAGAACCGCATCCGCTTCGTCTGACACCGCGCTAGCCGCCGCTCGCGACCGGGGCAAGGGGTTAGCGCGCATCCGGCCCCCCGCCCACCATGGGACGTGCCCCCGGGCATCCCACGACGAGCGGAACGAGGACGGACCATGGTGCGATTCGGATACACCCTGATGACCGAGCAGAGCGGACCCAAGCAGCTGGTGGGCTACGCGGTCGACGCCGAGAGGCTCGGCTTCGAGTTCGCGGTCTCGAGCGACCACTACTCGCCGTGGCTGACCGAGCAGGGGCACGCCTCCTACGCCTGGACGCTGCTCGGAGCGGTCGCGCAGGCCACGTCGACCATCGACCTCACGACCTACGTCACCGCGCCGACCATCCGCTACCACCCGGCCGTGGTGGCGCAGAAGGCTGCGACGCTCGCGATCCTCTCCGACGACCGCTTCACGCTCGGCCTCGGCTCGGGCGAGAACCTCAACGAGCACGTCGTCGGCGAGGGCTGGCCCTCGGTCGCCGTGCGCCAGGACATGCTCGAGGAGGCCGTCCACCTCATCCGCGAGCTGCACACCGGCGAGCTGGTGACCTGGGAGGGCGAGTACTTCCGCGTCGACTCCGCCCGGATCTGGGACCTGCCGGACACGCCGGTCGAGATCGGCCTGGCGGTCTCGGGGGAGAAGTCGATCGCCCGCTTCGCGCCGATCGGCGACCACCTCATCACGACCGAGCCCGACGCGGAGCTGATCTCGCAGTGGACCGCGGTCCGCGGTGCGGACGCCGCCCCCTCGCGCACGATCGGCCAGATCCCGATCTGCTGGGCGCCGGACAAGGAGCAGGGAGTGTCGCTGGCCCACGAGCAGTTCCGCTGGTTCGCCGGCGGCTGGGCGGTCAACTCCGATCTGCCGACCCCCGCCGGCTTCGCCGGAGCGAGCCAGTTCGTGCGCCCGGAGGACGTCGCCGAGCAGATCGCCTGCGGCCCCGACCTCGACGAGCTCGCCCAGAGCTTCGTGCCCTACATCGAGGCGGGGTTCACCGACATCGCCCTCGTCCAGGTCGGCGACGAGCTGCAGCAGCGGTTCCTCGACGAGGCGGCGGAGGGGCTCCTGGAGCGCCTGCGCGCGCTCGCCCCCTGAGGCCGCTGCCGGGTCGCGCGGTCAGAATCCGCGGAGCCGCTCGATGTCGCGCCGGTCGCGCTTCGTCGGGCGGCCCGCTCCGCGGTCACGGACGATCACGCCCGGCGCGGACTCCCGGGGTGGCGGCGGGGGCGTCCGGTCCTCCATGCACTCGGCGGCCACCGGCGCACCGACCCGCTTGACCACGAGTCCGCGGACGATCAGCTCCCGGTCGAAGCCGCCGATCCGGGCGCGGACCTCGTCGCCGACCCGCACGGTCTGCGCCGCCTTGGCCCGCTCGCCGTTGACGCGGATGTGGCCGGCCCGGGCCGCGGTCGTCGCGGCGGAGCGCGTCTTGTAGATGCGCACCGCCCAGAGCCACGCGTCCACCCGCACGGCACCGGTCACCGGGATCTGCATCCCCCCAGTCTACGAACGGCGCCCGCTCGCCACCCACCCCGCGGTCCTACACTGGCCGCCGACAAGGAGGTTCCCATGAACCGAGACGACAGCATCTACACCGGAGAGGACGACGCGCTTCAGAGCGGCGACGACCGCATGGTCGCGGCGAACGACAGCTCCGGAGCCGGCGGAACCCGCGGCGACGTCGGCATGAGCACGACGAGCGGCGAGGGCACCGGGGTCCCCACCCGCGGCGCGCCTCCGCAGAGCGGATCCCCGTCCGAGCTGCGCCCCACCGGCTTCCCGCACGCGGGCCTGGAGTTCTCGCTCGTCCCGTCCGGGCACGAGGAGTGGCGGATCGAGCACCCGGGCGGTCGCACCGTCGGCGTCCTCGCCGTCATCTCGCACGCGGGCGAGGAGTCGGAGGCCGTGTTCGTCACGCGCCGCGTCGGCTCCGAGGAGGCCGTGGCCGAGGGCACCGACTGGCGTGGCATCGTGTCGGCCGTGATCAACGACGAGGCGGCGGACGAGCGCGATCCGGTCCAGCTCGACCCCACCGTCGAGCACGTCCGCGGCGGACTGATCAGCCGCGGCCCCGCGGACGTCGACGGCCTCTCCTGAGCCCTCTCTCCTTCGGGACGCCGTCCGCGCTCGGCGCGGGGCGTCCCACGGAGAGGATCGGAGTCTCAGCGGGCGAGCAGCGCGGCGTTGATCCGGGCCGAGAGGTCGGCGTCGACGCGGCGGTCGGTCCCGTCGACGGCACGGACGGGAGCGGCGTTGCGCGCGCTCGAGACCAGCCACGCCGCGTCCGCCGCCTCCAGATCGCCCGAGCGCAGCGGACGCACCGCCGTCCCGAGGCCGAGGCCCGGCGCGAGCGCGAACAGGTCGGCCTGCGTGGTGCCGGGCAGCAGCCCGAGGCTCGGCGGAGGAGTCACGAGCTCCCCGCCCGTCAGCAGCACGAGGTTCGAGGTCGGCCCCTCGAGCAGGTAGCCGTCGCTCGACACGAACAGGGCGTCGTCGGCACCGCGCCGGGCGGCCTCCCGCGCGGCCGCACGGTTCACCGCGTACGAGAGCGTCTTCGCGCCGGCGAGCAGCCAGGGGGACGTCGACTGCACGTCCGAGCGCAGCCCGCGGTCCAGGAGCACCACGCGCACGCCGTCGCGCCGGGCCGGGCCGAAGTCCGGGCTGGTCTGCACGAAGACGACGCCGGTGGGCCGCCCGCCGCCCTCGACGCCGCGGGTCAGGATCGTCTTCACCATCGCCTCGGCGACGGGCGGGTGCGCGGCCACCGCCGCTCCGATCGCCTCGAGCCAGGCGGCCCGGTCCGGCCGGGGCAGGTCGAGCATCCGGGCCGAGCGCTCGAAGCGGTCCAGGTGCGCGTCGAGCGCCTGCAACCGTCCGTCGACCAGGTTGATCGTCTCGAACACGCCGTCGCCGCGGGTGAAGCCGAGGTCGGTGACGTCCAGATCGCCGCGCCCGCTCGGATCGATGCGGTGCGCGGGTCCTCCCGGCGAGTGGGCCTCGGCGTCGAGGGAGGGTCGGTCGAGGACGACGAGGGTCTCAGCGGGCATGGGCGGTGCGGTCCTTCCGGGAGCGGCGGCGGGGGGAGAAGCGGAGCAGCGCGATCGTCAGCAGGGCGCCGATCAGGGAGCCGCTGCCGTTCGAGACCAGGTCCTGCACGTCGGAGACGCGGGTCGGCAGCCACAGCAGCTGCGCGGTCTCGACGGCCGCCGACACGGCGAGCCCGATGGCGGCGGCCCACAGGCGGCGCCCCGCCGGCAGCTGCGCGGCGATCAGCGCACCGAGCGGCACGAAGAGCAGCACGTTCGCGGTGAACTCCGCCACGTCGAAGTCGAACCAGCCGGTGAGCGGCGTGGAGGCGAGAAACGCGATGATCCCGCGGATCAGCGCGTTGGGCTCCCCGGCAGGGTAGGGCGCGGGCGTCAGCGTGATCAGGGCGATCAGCGCGAGCCAGGCGAGCGTCGCGAGGCGGAGGGGTCTCGAGCGGCGCATCGTCCGATTCTGCCAGCCCGTCGGGGTCGGGCGCGGCGGGCGCGGTGTGGGAGGCTGGAGGGCATGACCAGCGAGGACCCCGGCGCGGACGCCGTGCTCCCGCGCCACCCCTTCGACGCGTCGCTCGGCGACGGCTGGGTCGAGATCGGCGACGGACGCCGCTTCTGGGGGCGCTTCGGCGCCGCCGGCCTCCTCCTGCGCGATCCGTCGGGACGCGTCCTGCTCCAGCACCGCGTCAGCTGGAGCCATTTCGGGGACACCTGGGGGCTGCCCGGCGGCGCCCGTCACCCCGAGGAGACGGCCTTCGAGGCGGCCCTCCGGGAGTCGGAGGAGGAGGCGGGCGTCCCCGCCGACCTGATCCTGCCCGTGCTCTCCAGCGTCGTCGTGATCGGACCGTGGAGCTACTCCACCGTCCTGGCCGAGTCCCGCGAGCACTTCACTCCCCGCATCAGCGACGCCGAGAGCACCGAGCTGCGCTGGGTCGCCCCCGACGAGGTCGACTCCCTGCCGCTGCACCCGGGCTTCGGAGCGGCCTGGCCGGGTCTGCGCGCGCTCGGCTCCTCGATCCCGGTGCTCGTCGTGGACGCCGCCAACGTGGTCGGCTCACGCCCCGACGGCTGGTGGCGCGACCGCGCCGGCGCCGCGGAGCGCCTCCTCGCCTCCCTGGCCCGCCTCGCGGAGGCCGGCGTCCCCGGCCGTCTCCTGGGGATCGACGCCGACACGGTCTGGCTGCGCATCGCCGTGGTGCTCGAGGGAGTGGCGCGCGCCGCCCGTCCGGAGGCGGGCGCTCTCACGGAGCGGCTGACGGTCCACGCGGCCGACGGCTCGGGCGACGACGCGATCGTCGAGCTGGTCGGCGCGCTCGAGACCGCGGTCGTCGTGACGGCCGACCGTGGACTGGCCGCCCGCGTCGAGGCGCTCGGGGCCGCCGTGGTCGGTCCGAGGTCGCTGCTCGACCTCCTCGATCCCGCCCGGGAATAGGCCGCGGGGGCACCCGGTTGCATCCCCCATGGCTACGACTGCGATGACCCTCGACTCCCACGACCAGACGATCGCCGACGGCATCGTCCTCATCGACTTCTGGGCCGACTGGTGCGGCCCGTGCAAGCAGTTCGCTCCGGTCTTCGAGGCCACGAGCGAGAAGAACGCCGACATCACCTTCGCGAAGGTCGACACGGAGGACCAGCAGCAGCTCGCCGCGAGCTACGGCATCTCCTCCATCCCCACCCTCGTGGTGTACCGCGACGGCATCCCGCTGATGGCTCAGCCCGGCGCCCTGCCCGCCCCCGCGCTCGACAACCTGATCGAGCAGGTCCGCGGCCTCGACATGGTCGAGGTGCGCCGCCAGTACGAGGAGGCGAAGGCCGCTCAGGAGGCCGGCGCCGCCCCGCAGGCCTGATCCGCCCGGCGCCTCGACCCGCTCCGCAGGCGGGAGGCGCCCGCAGACGCACGAGAACCCCCGGCAGCCGTGAGGCCGCCGGGGGTTCCGTCGTTCCGAGCCGGGATCAGCCGGTGTTCTGCAGACCCGCCGCGACTCCGTTGACCGCGAGCAGGAGCAGCCGCTGGTTCTGCTCCGTCCCGGATCCGCCCGGGTCGGTGCGGAGCGCCTTCAGTGCGCGCAGCTGCAGGAGCGAGAGCGCGTTGACGTACGGGGTGCGCAGGCGCACGGCACGGCCGAGCACGCGGTGGCCCGTGAGCAGGCTCTCCTCGCCGGTGATCGAGAGCACCCACCGGCGGGTGAGCGCCATCTCGTCGAGCACGAGTCCGGCGAGGTCGTCGCGGGAGTCGAGGGCGAGGTAGCGGCGGGCGATGCCCTCGTCGGTCTTCGCGAGCGACATCTCGACGTTGTCGACCATCGTCGTGAACAGCGGCCAGGAGGCGTAGGCCTCGCGGAGCAGGTCGAGGTCGCCGACGGCCTCGAGCGCGCTGCCCAGCCCGAACCAGCCGGTCAGGTTGACGCGGGCCTGGGTCCAGGCGAAGACCCACGGGATCGCTCGCAGGTCCTCGAGCGACTCGACGGAGAGGCCGCGGCGGGCCGGACGCGAGCCGAGGGCGAGCAGGCCCACCTCCTCCTGCGGGGTGACCCGGGCGAACCACGGCGCGAAGCCGTCGGCCTTCACGAGCTCGAAGAAGCGGCGGCGCGACTCGCGGTCCATCGTCGCCGCCACCTCGGCGAAGCGCTCCGCGGCGCCCGCGTTGCGCTCGCCGACCGCGGGGGAGGAGGCGAGCAGCGTCGCTCCCGCCACCTGCTCGATGTGCCGGGTGGCGATGTCCGGGTTGCCGTAGCGGGCGAAGATGACCTCGCCCTGCTCCGTCAGCTTGAAGCGGCCGTCCACCGATCCGGGCGGCTGCGCGAGGACGGCCCGGTTGGCCGGCCCGCCGCCGCGGCCGAGCGCTCCGCCGCGCCCGTGGAACAGCGTGAGCACGATGCCCTCGTCGGCCGCCCACTGCGCGATGCGCGCCTGCGCGTCGTAGAGCGCGAGCGTCGCCGAGACCGGTCCGACGTCCTTCGACGAGTCGGAGTAGCCGAGCATCACCTCGAGCCGGTTGCCGGTGGCCGCGAGGCGCGCCTGTACCTGGGGGAGGCGGATCATCTCGGCGAGGATGTCGGTCGAGGCGTCGAGGTCGGCGAAGGTCTCGAAGAGCGGGACCGCGTCGATGATCGGCGGCTTGCCGTCGGTCGCCGCCTCGGCCAGTTCGAAGACCGTCCGCAGGTCGTCGGCCGACTGCGTGAAGGAGACGATGTACCGCCTCGCCGCGTCGGTCCCGAAGCGCTCCTGGACCTTCGCGATCGCCCGGAACACCGACAGGACCTCGAGGCCGCGCTCGTCGAGCTCCTCGCCGGCGCGGATCGCGGCGATCGTCTCGCGGTGCACCTTCGAGTGCTGGCGCACCTCGATCTCGGCGAGGTGGAAGCCGAAGGTCTCGAGCTGCCAGACGAAGTCCTGGAGGTCGCCGTAGGCGGCGCGGACGTCCTCGGCCTCGACCAGGGACTCCTGGAGGGTGCGCAGCTCGGCCAGCAGCTCGGCGGCGGCGGAGTAGGCCAGCGGCCCCTCGGACCGGGTCGCGGCCAGGCGCTCGGCCGCGAAGAGCAGGACGCGGCGGTGCGCCTCGTTGGGCGAGCGCTCGGCGATGTCGGCGGCGAGCTCGGGAGCCCGCTCGACGCAGGAGGCCCAGAGCGCCTCGACGGCGGCCGACGGGGGAGTGGTCGACGCGTCGAGGGTCAGCGCGCGGCCCACGCGGCGGGCGACCCGCTCGAGGCCCATGAGGACGTGCTCGGAGGCGATGTCCACCGCAGCGAGGGTCGTCTCGGCGGTGACGAAGGGATTGCCGTCGCGGTCGCCGCCGATCCAGGTGCCCAGGCGGACGAAGGCCGGTGCGACCGGAGCCCGGGTGCCCGAGCCCTCGCCGAGCAGAGCGTCGTCGAGGCGGCGGTAGACGCGGGGGAGCACCGAGAACAGCGACTCGTCGAAGACGCTCATCGCGGTGCGCACCTCGTCGAGGGGAGTGGGCTTGGACTCGCGCAGCGGAGCGGTGCGCCACAGCGTGTCGACCTCGGCCAGCAGCTTGCGGCGGATCTCCACCAGCACGACGCCGCCCATGCGCGGGTCGTCGCGCTGCTCGAGCAGGTCGCTGATGCGGCGGATGGTCGAGGCCACCGCGCGGCGGCGCGCCTCGGTCGGGTGCGCCGTGAGGACCGGGCGGAACTCCAGTCGGGACAGGCGCGCGAACGCCTCGTCCTCCCCGAGCTCCCCGGTCAGCCGGCGCATCGAGGCGAGGATCGAGTCCTCGGGCGACTGCGCACCGGCGTCGGCCTCGCGCCGGCGCAGCACGCGGACGCGGTGGAACTCCTCCGCCACGTTCACGAGGTGGAAGTAGCAGGTGAACGCTCGGGCGACCTCCTCGGCGCGCTCGAGCGTGAGCGAGGCGACGAACTCCTCCGCCTCCGCGGTCCCGGCGGCGTCGCCGCTGTCGTAGGCGCTGATCGTGAGCGCGCGCAGGCGCTCCACGTCCTCGTAGAGGGAGGGCTCGCCCGACTCGCGGAGCACCTGGCCGAGCAGCTCGCCCAGCAGGTGGACGTCGGCGCGGATCCTCTCGTCGAGCGGAGGCGCGGTCGTCCCGTCGGCGGAGGAGGGGGCGGTGGCGGAGGCGGGTGCTGCGGTCGCGGCGGACGCGTCGGAGAACGGATGCACGGGAGAGACCTTAGCGGCGGTGCGTATCGAGCACATGACGCCTGCGTCACGATCCGAACTGGAATGATCGAGGGGTGACCGTGACAACCGCACCCCCCGCTCCCGCCGTCCAGACCGAGCAGGCGGCACCCCATGTCGTCGTGCTGTTCGGCGCCGTCGGCGACCTGGCCCGGCGCAAGCTCATCCCGGGGATGGCCCACCTCGCGCTCTCCTCCCTCGCACCGGACCTGCAGATCGTCGGCACCTCGCTCGAGGAGCACGACGACGCCTCGTTCCGCGCCTTCGCGAAGCTGGCCTACGACGAGTTCGGGAGCCGCTCCCTGACGCCGGCGCAGTGGGACGAGTTCGCGTCCAAGCTCCGCTACGTCCCGCAGTCCGCCGGTCCGGCCGCGCTGGCCGCCGCCGTGACCGACGCCGAGGCGGTCCTCGGCCCGGACGTGAGCCGGCTGCACTACCTCAGCGTCCCGCCCAGGGCAGCTCTCTCCGTCGTGCGGATGCTCGCCGAGGCCGGGCTGGTCGAGCGCTCGCGGATCATCATGGAGAAGCCGTTCGGCGTCGACCTCGAGAGCGCGGTCGTACTCAACGCGGAGCTCCACGAGACCTTCAGCGAGGAGCAGATCTTCCGGATCGACCACTTCCTCGGCAAGGAGCCGGCGCAGAACATCCTCGCCTTCCGCTTCGCCAACGGCCTCTTCGAGCCGATCTGGAACCGCAACTTCATCGATCACGTCCAGATCGACATCCCCGAGCGCCTCACGCTCGACCGCCGCGCCGAGTTCTACGAGTCCACCGGCGCCTACAAGGACATGGTCGTCACCCACCTCTTCCAGGTGCTGGCGTTCATGGCGATGGAGCCGCCGACCGCGCTGGAGCCCCAGGCCATCAGCGAGGAGAAGAACAAGGTCTTCCGCTCGATGCGTCCGCTGAACCCCGAGAACGTGGTGCGCGGCCAGTACATCGGCTACCGCGACGAGCCGGGCGTCGCCGCCGACTCCGAGACCGACACCTTCGTCGCGCTGAAGTGCGAGATCGACAACTGGCGCTGGGCGGGAGTGCCGTTCTACCTCCGCACCGGCAAGCGGATGGCCGAGGGCCAGCGCATCATCTCGATCGCGTTCCGCGAGCCCCCGAAGAGTATGTTCCCGCAGGGCTCCGGAGTCGGTGCCCACGGCCCGGACCACCTCACCTTCGACCTGGCGGACGCCTCGAAGGTCTCGCTCTCGTTCTACGGGAAGCGCCCCGGTCCCGGCATGCGGCTCGACAAGCTGAGCATGCAGTTCGCGCTCCAGGAGACCGACCGCGCGGGCGACGCGCTCGAGGCCTACGAGCGCCTGATCCTCGACGCGATGCGCGGAGACCACACGCTGTTCACCACCGCGGAGGGCATCGAGCGGCTCTGGGAGGTCTCCGCGCCGCTCCTGCAGGATCCGCCGCCCGTCCGTCTCTACGCGCCCGGCTCCTGGGGGCCGAACGCCATCCACCAGCTGATCGCGCCGCACGCCTGGCGCCTGCCGTTCGAGCGGGTCTGGCGCGACAAGCGCTGACCACGCCGCCGTGCGCCCCGCCTAGGCTGGGCGCATGGCGCGCACCGGTGAGGACCGGATCTGGACGGTCCCGAACGTCCTCAGCATGGTGCGTCTCGCGCTGGTGCCGGTGTTCCTCGTGCTCGTGGTCCTCGGCGAGGACGCGCTCGCGCTCCTGACCCTCGTGGTCTCGAGCCTCACCGACTACCTCGACGGCTGGATCGCGCGCCGCTTCGACCAGATGACGCGCCTCGGACGCGTCCTCGATCCGGCCGCCGATCGGCTCTACATCTTCGCCACCGTCCTGGGCCTCGCGGCCCGCGGACTGGTGCCCTGGTGGCTGGTCGCCGTGCTGCTCGCCCGCGACCTGATGCTCGTGGTCCTGGCGGTCGTCCTGGCGAACAACGGCTACGGACCGCTTCCCGTGCACCACCTGGGGAAATTCGCGACCTTCTGCCTCTTCTACGCGCTCCCGCTGATCATGCTGGGGCAGGCGTTCCCGGCCCTCGCGCCCGCCTCGCTCCCCATCGCCTGGGCCTTCGCGCTGTGGGGCGCGTTCCTCTACTGGTGGGCCGGGATCGTCTACGCCGTCCAGACGCGGGACCTCGTCCTGGGGGTCCGCACAGGTGGTCAGGGGTCCGACGAGGGTCACGATTCGGATACGCTGACCTGATAGGAGGTACGTCTTGGTCGAGCCCGTCGGTGGAGCATCATCCGCCCAGCACAATTCCGTTCCCGGTGAGCCGTCGACGGAGACGACTCTGACGTTCACCGACGACATCGGCGCCCAGCTCGCCGCTCTCGACAACCGCGCGTCCCGCGAGGAGGCCGAGGCCGTCGGGGCTCTGCCCTCGGGATCCGCGCTGCTGGTCGTGCGCCGCGGACCGAACACCGGCGCCCGCTTCCTCCTCGACACCGACTCCACGACGGTCGGCCGTCACCCCGACGCGGGCATCTTCCTCGACGACGTCACGGTCTCGCGTCGGCACGCCGAGTTCGTCCGCCGCGGCACGGCGTTCGAGGTCCACGACCTCGGCTCCCTGAACGGCACCTACTTCGACGGGGTCCGGATCGAGTCCGCGATCCTCACCGACGGCTCCGAGGTGCAGGTCGGCAAGTTCCGACTCACCTTCTACGCGTCCCGCGCCGACCTCGTCGCCGCTCCGGACGCGTGAGCCGTGGGCCGCTCCTCCGCGCGCGCCCTCCCCACCGGCTCCGCCGCTCTGCTGAGCATCGGGCAGGTGCTGGCCAGGCTGACCACTGAGTTCCCGGACGTCACCCCGTCCAAGCTGCGCTTCCTCGAGGAGCAGGGGCTCGTCTCGCCGGCCCGCACCGACTCCGGCTACCGCAAGTTCTCGGGCTCCGACGTCGAGCGGCTCCGGATGATCCTCGCGCTGCAGCGCGACCACTACCTCCCCCTCAAGGTCATCCGCGGATACCTCGACGACATCGACGCCGGGCGCGAGCCCGCCCTGCCGGCCGGTGTCGGGGGTCCGAGCGCCTCGCTCCTCGGCCCCGCCACGCGCTTGACCCGCGAGGGCCTCGCGGCCGAGTCCGGTGCCACGCCCGCTCTCGTCCAGGAGGCCATCGCCGCCGGGCTCGTGCGGGGCGGCGACGTGTTCGGGGACGAGGCCGTGACGACGCTCAAGGCGCTCGTCGACCTCGGCCGATCGGGTATCGAGCCCCGTCACCTCCGACCGCTCCGCGTCGCCGTCGAGCGCGAGATGTCGCTCATCGAGAGCGTCGTCGCCTCCAGCGCCCGCCGCGGAGAGGCGTCCGGCTCCGCCGGTGCTGCCGAGAACGCGGTGGGGCTCGCGACCCAGCTGGGTACGATCCGCGGGGCGATGGTGCGCAGCGCCCTCTCGCGGATCGCCCGCTCGTGAGGGCCGCGCCGCCGGCCGACGGGCGGCCCGTGCGACACGCCGCGGCGCCGAGGCCGATGTCGTTTACTCGGCCTGCGCCGGTCGGTACGGTAGGGAGCGCGTTCGGAGGATCCGGCGTCCGGATCCGAGAGGCACAGGGATGAGAGAAGTCAGCCGCGACGTCAGCGGCCAGCGCGACCTCGTCCTGTTCACCGACGGACTGCCCGAGCTCGACGCCGACGCGGGCTACCGCGGGGCCGTCGCGGCGCGCGCCGCGGGGATCACCTACCGTCAGCTCGACTACTGGGCGCGGACCGAGCTCGTCGAGCCCACCGTGCGCGGCGCGTCCGGCTCCGGCACGCAGCGCCTCTACGGCTTCCGCGACATCCTCGTGCTGAAGCTGGTCAAGCGCCTGCTCGACACCGGGATCTCGCTCCAGCAGATCCGCACGGCGGTCAACCAGCTCCGCGAGTCCGGGGTCGACGACCTCGCGCAGACGACCCTGATGAGCGACGGCGCGAGCGTCTACCTCTGCACCTCGAACGACGAGGTCATCGACCTGCTCAGCCGCGGCCAGGGCGTCTTCGGCATCGCCGTCGGCAAGGTCCTCCGCGAGGTCGAGTCGAGCCTCGTCGAGCTCGACCACCAGTCGGTCGACCCGGGCGACGAGCTCGCCCAGCGCCGCGCCTCCCGCCGCGTCGGCTGACCGCCCACCCCTCGCGGGTCGGCCGCTGCTCCGGGGACTCCCGGATCTCCTCCGCGCGCTCAACTGGTCAGGAGCGGACCCGCCTGCAGCCGTGCTGTGCGAGCAACGGGCGCCACCCGAGTCTCACCGTGCTGGTCGAATGGCGGGCCCCGCCCGCGTGAACCGTCCGCCGGATGCGAGCTCCCCGCCGATCACGCCCGCTAGCATGCGGGTCCGATGACGGGCTCCGTCCGTGTCCCGCCCTGCGGATCCGACGACGGGCTCCGCTCGCGTCCCGCCGTGCTGATCTCTCAACGGGTTCCGCTCGTGTGCGGTCATGCTGATCGAGTGGCGGGCTCCTACCACGCATCGAGAGTCCGCGCTGAACTCCGACGCCGAGCGTCCGCCGGCGCCGTCCCTGGCACTCCTCAGGCACCGAGCATCGCCCGCGTCCCGAGACCTCGAGCCGGAGAAGTCCGGCGGACCCGCCGGCCCTAGGTCGCGGCGGGGACCTGCTCGCCGATGCGACCGGTGCGGATGACGCGGTCGAGCAGCAGGTCGAAGTTGTGCGCCATCTCCTGGGCGCTCTCCCCGGGCCAGACGTGCACGGGCTTCGCCGCGCCCTGCGCCTGCTGGAGGGAAGTGCGCTCCGGGAGCTGCGGGCTGAGGACGAGCGGCCCGAACATGTCGCGCAGCTCTTTGATCCGGAACTGGTGCTCCAGCGACTGGACGCGGGCGCGATTGACGATGATGCCCAGCGGCTGGAGGCGCGGGCTGAGTCCGCGGCGGATCTCCTCGATCGCCCGGAGCGCCCGGTCGGCGGCGGCCACCGAGAACAGGCCCGGCTCCGTGACGACGGCGACGCGGTCGCTCGCGGCCCAGGCCGTGCGGGTCAAGGCGTTGAGCGAGGGGGCGCAGTCGATCAGCACGAGGTCGTAGTCGGCCTCGACGCTCGCGAGGGCCTCCTCGAGCTTCCAGATGTCGCGGATGCTGGGGTGCGGCCCGTCGAAGTTGATCGCGGAGGGGCTTCCGATCAGCACGTCGATCGTGCCGTGGTGCTCCTTGGTCCAGCCGGAGGGGGCGATCGCCGAGCGGACGATCTTCTCCTTCGGCGACGTCAGGACGTCGGCGATGTTGAGGTGGCCGGCGACGTTGATGTCCATTCCGGTCGACACGTCGGACTGGGGATCGAGGTCGACGACCAGCGTTCGCAGGCCCTTCGAGAACGCCGCGGATGCAAGGCCGAGCGTCACCGTGGTCTTGCCGACGCCGCCCTTGAGGGAGCTCACGCTGAGTACATGCATGGCTGACTACTTTACGTTCCTCCGGGCGGCAGAACCTAACCGTTCGCTGCACGCGCCGTCCGCGCCGCCTCCGGAAGCGGGCCGCACTAGCAGTCGGAGCGCGCTCCGACCAAGCCGCCCGGCGCGATCCGGGCCCGCCGGTACACTCGTCCTGAGCGGAAGGAGGCTCGTTCGCATGGATGAGCGCAACGACGAACAGCCCGACACCGGCACCGGTCCCACGCCGCGGACCGCCATGGACGCGGCTCGGGAATCGGGTCAGTACTCCCCGCGAGCGAGCGACACCGCTCCGACCCTCCTGCCCGACGGCGTGCGGATCACCCCGCCCGGCCCGCGGCGCCGCTCCACCGCCCCCGCTCCGGTCGAGGACGAGGACGCGATCGACGTCGGCCGCCTCGGCCTGCCGCCCTCGCGCTCGCACGCTCTCGTGCCCCCGGAGCCGAGTCCTGCTCCGACCCCCTCACCGGCTCCCGCTCACCCGTCCGGCGCGAACGGACCGGTCTCGGCGGGGATCCCCGCCCGAGCGGAGTCCGCCGAGAAGCCCGCGGCGTCCGAGTCCGCGGGGGAGCCCGCCGCCGTCCCCACGCGCCGCGACCGCCTCCGCGCCGAGTCCTCGAGCGCCGCTCCCGCCCCGTCCGCGCCGAGCGCCGCCGTCCCCGAGTCGGCGTCGATGCTCACCCCGGACAGGCTCCTGGAGGTCAACCGCAAGACCCGTCCCGCTCCCACGGGCGGCTGGCACCGCTTCCTCTACGGCCTGACCTTCCACACGGTCAACCTCGGCGACTCCGCGAAGGTGAAGGCGTGGAAGGCGATGGACGAGCGGATCGGCCGGCAGTTCGAGGGCGGCACCCGCTTCGTCCCGGTCATGACCCGCAAGGGCGGCGTCGGCAAGACCACGGTCACGACGCTCCTGGGCATGGCCCTCGCCGACGCGCGCGAGGACCGCATCATCGCGGTCGACGCGAACCCCGACCGCGGCACCCTGGCCGAGCGCGTCCCCAAGCAGACGCGGGCGACCGTCCGCGATGTCGTGAACCGCGCGGCCGGCGTGACCGGATTCACCGAGTTCTCGACGATGGTCTCCCGCGACGAGACCCGCCTCGACGTCCTCGCCTCCGACACCGACCCGCAGCTCTCCGAGGCCTTCGACGAGGACGACTACAACGTGGTCGCCGACCTGGTCGAGCGCTTCTACTCGATCATGCTCACCGACTGCGGCACGGGCATCGTGCACTCGGTGATGCGGCCCACGCTGCAGCGCGCCGACACGGTGGTGATCGTCTCGGGCGGCAGCGTCGACGAGGCCCGCCTGGCCTCCGAGACCCTCACCTGGCTGGACGCGAACGGCTACGGCGCCCTGGTGCGCAACGCGGTCGTCGCGCTCAACACGGCGACGCAGGGCACGAGCCTGGTGAAGCTGGAGGAGATCGAGTCGCACTTCCGCTCCCGCGTCCGCGACATCGTCCGCATCCCCTACGACCCGGTGCTCGCCGCCGGATCCGTGGTGAAGTGGGAGCAGCTGCGCGAGGGCACGAAGGACGCCGCACGCCTGCTCGCCGCGCTCGTTGTCGAGGGCATGCCGGTCCGACGTGTCTGAGCCCCGGGGCTCCGAGGCGGTGTCCGCCGCGTTCCAGGACCGCACCGACGGACCCGACGCGACCACCGACTCCTTCGACCTGATCGTCATCGGGGCCGGCTCCGGCAACTCGATCGTCGGTCCGGAGTTCGACGGCCTGCGGGTCGCGATCCTCGACGACGGGGAGTGGTTCGGCGGCACCTGCCTCAACGCCGGCTGCATCCCGACCAAGATGTTCGTCCACGTCGCCGACGTGATCACCGACGTCGACCAGGGCGGCCCGATCGGCGTCCACTCCCGCCTCCGCCGCCCCGAGTGGGCCGAGGTGCGCAACCGGGTGTTCGGCCGGATCGACGCGATCAGCGAGGGCGGTTTCGAGTACCGCGATCAGCGCTCCCCGAACGTGACCGTCCTCCGCGAGAGCTTCGGCTTCGAGTCGCTCGGAGACGGCGACCGCCCGCACGTCCTCGTCAGCGCCAGCGGTGCCCGCATCAGTGCGCCGCAGGTGGTCGTGGCCGCCGGCTCGCGGCCCAGGCCGCTCCTCGCCGCGTACGAGCCGGACCCCCGCATCCAGGACTCCTCCTCCGTCATGCGGCTCGACGAGCTCCCCGAGCGGATGCTGATCCTCGGCGGCGGCGCGGTGGCCGTCGAGTTCGCCCACGTCTTCTCCTCCTTCGGCACGGCCGTGACCGTCGCCGTCCGCGGCGACCGCCTCCTCCGCGCCCTCGACGAGGACGTCTCGCGCCGGTTCACCGGGATCGCCGCCGAGCGGTACACGGTGCTCACCGGAGTGAGCGCCGAGAGCGTCGACGCCCGCCCTGACGGGCTCCGCGTCGCCCTCAGCGACGGCACGACGGTCGAGACCGACCTGCTCCTCGTCGCCCTCGGCCGCGACCCCAACAGCGACACGGTCGCCGCCGCCTCCGTCGGGATCGATCTGCACGAGGACGGCCGGATCAGCGTCGACCCCGAGCAGCGCGTCCTCTCCGGCGGACGCCCCGTGCCCGGCCTCTTCGCCCTCGGCGACGTGTCGTCCCGCTGGCAGCTCAAGCACGTCGCCAACCACGAGGCGCGCCTCGTGGCGCACAACCTCCTGCACCCGGGCGAGATGCTCTCCGACACCCTCTCGCCGGTGCCCGGCGCGATCTTCGCCCACCCGCAGATCGCCCACTTCGGGCTCACCGCGGCCGAAGCGCGAGACCACGGCCTGGACGTCGTCACCGTCACCCAGGAGTACGGCTCCACCGCCTTCGGCTGGGCGCTCGAGGACGACTCCAGCGCCTGCCTCCTGGTCGTCGGACTCGACGGCGCCCTCCTCGGCGCGCACATCATCGGGCCGCAGGCCAGTATCCTCATTCAGCCGCTCGTCCAGGCCGCCAGCGCCGGCACCGGCATCCGCGGACTCGCCCGCAGCCAGTACTGGCCGCACCCCGCAGCGAGCGAAGTCGTCGAGAACGCCCTCCTGAGCGCGGAGGAGGCCCTGAGGGAGCGCACCACATGACCGAACGCCAGATCCGCATCTTCGGGGACCCGGTGCTGAAGACCCCGTCCACGACCATCGAGACGGTCGACGCCGGCGTCCGCGGCCTCGTCGAGGACCTCGTCGACAGCGTCCGCCCGCCCGGACGCGCCGGCGTCGCAGCCCCCCAGATCGGCGTCAACCTCCGCGCCTTCAGCTACAACGTCGACGGCGTCATCGGCTACATCCTCAACCCCGAGATCATCGAGCTCAGCGGAGACCCGCAACCGGTCGACGAGGGCTGCCTCTCCGTCCCGAACCTCTGGTACCCCGCGATCCGCTACCCGCACGCGAAGGTCCGCGGCACCGACCTCGACGGCAACGAGATCGTCCTCGAAGGCGACGGCCTCATGGCCCAGGCCCTCCAGCACGAATGCGACCACCTCGACGGACGCCTCTACCTCGACCGCCTCTCCCAGGACGACCGCCGCGCCGCCATGAAGGCCGTCCGGGAATCCGACTGGTTCTGAGTTCGATTCCGGGCCGGTCCCTGCCCGGCCCGGCGCGGTCGGCTTTTCGGGGTGGGCGCGTTCTGTGGAGCGTCGTGCGTTCCGCCGACGGGAAAGCGCTGGGACGCGCTTTCCCGGATACGGCTGTGTCGAGGGGGAGCCGGTCCCTGCCCGGCCCGGCGCGGTCGGCTCAGCGAGGTGGGGGCGTTCCGTGGAGCGTCGGGCGTTCCGCCGACGGGAAAGCGCTGGGACGCGCTTTCCCGGATACGGCTGTGTTGGTGGGGAGCCGGTCCTTGCCCGGCTCCACGCAGTCGGCCGCTCGAGGTGGGCGCGTTCCATGGAGCGTCGTGCGTTCCGCCGACGGTGAAGCGCTGGCACGCGCTTCACCGGATACGGCTGCGTTGAGGGGGAGCCGGTCCCTGCCCGGCTCCGCGCGGTCGGCTTTTCGAGGTGGGCGCGTTCCATGGAGCGTCGTGCGTTTCGCCGACGGGAAAGCGCTGGGACGCGCTTTCCCGGATACGGCTGTGTTGGTGGGGAGCCGGTCCTTGCCCGGCTCCGCGCAGTCGGCCGCTCGAGGTGGGCGCGTTCCGTGGAGCGTCGTGCGTTCCGCCGACGGGAAAGCGCTGGGACGCGCTTTCCCGGATACGGCTGTGTTGAGGGGATCTGGTCCCTGCCCGGCCCGGCGCGGTCGGCACCGCGACAGGGGCGCGTCGAGGAGAGCGTCGGGCGTTCCGCCGACGGGATAGAGCTGGGCGCGCTGTCCCGGAGGCGGCTGCGATCGGGACGGCCTGCTGGTGACGGCGGGAGAGCGCGGGGTCAGCGGAGGGAGATGCCCTCGGTGGCGGGGGCGGCGGAGTAGACGGCGGCGATGGTGTCGGCGAAGTCGGCGAGGATGACGTTGCGCTTGATGCTCATCTTCGGAGTCAGGTGACCGCTCGCCTCCGTGAACTCGGTCGGGAGGATCACGAACTTCCGGATCGACTCGGCGCGGGACACGCGCTCGTTCGCCGCATCGACGGCCCGCTGCACCTCGGCCAGAACGACCGGGTTCGCGGCCGCGTCCTCGAGTGAGAGGCCCTTGTCCTGCCCGTTGTTGGCGAGCCACGTCGGCAGCATCTCGGAGTCGAGCGTGACCAGAGCGGCGATGAACGGGCGCTGATCGCCGACGACGACGACCTGGCCGACCAGCGGGTTCGCGCGGATCGGATCCTCCAGCGCCGCCGGAGCGACGTTCTTGCCGCCGGCGGTGACGATGATCTCCTTCTTCCGCCCGGTGACGCGCAGGTACCCGTCCTCGTCCAGAGTTCCGAGGTCGCCCGTGCGGAACCACTCGCCGTCGAACGACTCGGCCGTCGCCGCCTCGTTGTTCCAGTAGCCGCCGAAGACGTCGATGCCGCGCACCTGGATCTCGCCGTCGCCCGCGATCCGGATCGAGACCCCGGGCATCGCCGGGCCCACCGAGCCGATCTTGAAACGCTCGGTGCGGTTGACCGTGGCGGGCGCCGTCGTCTCCGTGAGGCCGTAGCCCTCGAGGATCTTGATGCCGAGGCTGTGGAAGAAGTGCCCGAGCCGGTCTCCCAGCGGCGCCGAGCCGGACACGGCGAAGCGGACGTTCCCGCCCATGGCGGTGCGCAGCTTCGAGTACACGAGCCGGTCGAAGAGGAGGAACTGCAGCTTCAGCGCGAGCGGCACCGAGCCCGCCTCGAGCGCCATCGAGTGGGCGACGGCGACGTCGGCCGCGCGGCGGAAGATCTTCCCCTTCCCCCCGGCCTCGGCCTTCTGCTCCGCGGAGTTGTAGACCTTCTCGAACACGCGCGGCACGGCCAGGAGGAACGTCGGCTTGAAGGACGCGAGCGAGGGGAGCAGCTGCCTGGTGTCGGCCTGGTGCCCCACCTTCACCCCGCCGTGCACGCAGAGGATCGCGATGAAGCGGGCGAACACGTGCGCCGTGGTGATGAACAGCAGCGTCGACGCGCCGGGCTGGTGGATCAGCTCCGTCAGGGCGACCGCCGAGTTGCGGCTGAGCTCGACGAAGTTCGAGTGCCGGATGATGCAGCCCTTGGGGCGGCCGGTGGAGCCGGAGGTGTAGATGATCGTCGCGATGTCGGTGCCGGTCGCCAGCGAGCGGCGGCGCTCGATCTCGGCATCCGGCACGTCGACGCCGCGCGCGACGAGCTTGTCCAGATCGCCCAGCCCGATCTGCCAGGCGAGTCGGACCTCGGGAAGGTCGGCGCGGATCTCGTCGAAGCGGGCGAAGTGCTCGGGGGTCTCGACGATCACGGCGTGCGCGCCGGAGTCGGCGAGGTTCCACTGCACCTGCGCGGGGGAGGAGGTCTCGTACACCGGGACGAGGACCCCGCCGGCGAACCAGACGGCGAAGTCGATCAGCGTCCACTCGTAGCGCGTCTTGCAGATCAGCCCGACCTTCTCGCCCGGCTCGAGGCCGACGGCGACGAAGCCCTTCGCGAGGGCCGTGACCTGGTCGAGGAACTCCTGCGCCGTCACATCGCGCCAGCCGTCGCCGTCGGGCAACGCGAAGAGCGGGCGATCGGGCGTCTCGCGGACGCGGTCCAGCAGGAGGGCGGTCGTATTGGCCTGGGGATCGGCCGGAACCACCAGGGGGGAATCGAACTGGTCCACGGCAACTCCTTCGGTACCTGAATGAACGTCGTCTCCACCCTACCGGCGCGGCGCAAGCTGTGGATCCGTTCAGGGTAACGATCCAGCGGTGGCTCCGCGAGGAGGGCCGACACGCGTCGCCGGGTCTCGCCGCTGAGCCGCATCGGAGCGCTCGCGGTCACTACACTCGTCCTGGCCGCCGCTCAGGGCGGCCCGCCGACGCTGCCGCGCCGGTGGCGACGGGAAGGCGGTTCGCGTGCACGCGATCGGGATCGACATCGGCGGCACGAAGATCGCCGGAGCCCTGGTCGACGAGTTCGGGGGGATCCTCCGCGAGGACCGTCGGCCCACGCCCGCCGGGCACCCCGAGCTGATCGTCGACGTCGTGGTCGAGATGGTCGAGCATCTGCGCTCCGGTCTGCTCCCGGGAGACGTCTCCGCGGTCGGAGTCGCCGCCGCCGGCTTCATCGACGCCTCGCAGTCGATCGTCTACTACGCCCCGAACATTAACTGGCGCAACGAGCCCTTCCGCGAGAAGCTCTCGGCCCGCATCGACCTGCCGATCATCATCGAGAACGATGCGAACGCCGCCGGCTGGGCCGAGTTCCGCTACGGCTCGGGCCGCCTCGTCAGCGACATGCTGATGCTCACCATCGGCACCGGAGTGGGTGGCGCGATCGTCATCAACGACCGGCTCCTGCGCGGCGGCTTCGGCGCCGCGGCCGAGATCGGGCACATGCGCGTCGTCCCCGGAGGCCTGCCCTGCGGCTGCGGCGCCCGCGGCTGCATCGAGCAGTACGGCTCGGGCCGCGCGCTCCAGCGCTTCGCCGGCGAGCTGGCCGACGCGGGCGGGATCGGCCAGGGCATCGCCGACGCCCGCGCCCGCAACGGCGGCGAGCTGAACGGCCACCTCATCTCCGAGCTGATCACCGCTGGCGACCTCGGCGCCCTCGCGGCGCTGCGACAGCTCGGCCACTGGCTGGGCGAGGCGGCGGCCAGCCTGAGCGCCGTCCTCGACCCGCAGATGTTCGTCATCGGCGGCGGAGTGGCGCAGGCGGGCGACCTCCTGCTGGACCCCATCCGCCAGGCCTACCTCGACAACCTCCCCGCCCGGGGCTACCACCCCGAGCCCGAGTTCCGCATCGCGGAGCTCGTCAATGACGCCGGAGTCGTGGGGGCCGCCGACCTGGCGCGCCTGCACGCGAGCTCCCTCTAGCGGCACCCGCCGCACCCGATCCGCCGCACCGCCGAGGAGCCCGATGTTCTACTGGTTCATGAAGCACATCGTCGCGGGCCCGCTCCTGAAGACGATCTTCCGGCCGTGGGTGGTCGGCGCCGACAAGGTGCCGCAGAACGGCGGCGTGATCCTCGCGAGCAACCACCTCTCCTTCATCGACTCCGTGATCCTCCCGCTGGTGATCGAGCGGAACATGGTCTTCCTCGCCAAGAGCGACTACTTCACCGGCAAGGGCCTCAAGGGCTGGGCGACGCGGACGTTCTTCACCGCCACGGGGATGCTGCCCATCGACCGCTCCGGTGGCAAGGCGTCGGAGGCCTCGCTCAACACGGGCCTCCGCGTCCTCGCGGGCGGCCACGCCCTGGGCATCTATCCCGAGGGCACGCGCAGCCCCGACGGCCGCATGTACCGCGGCCGCACCGGTGTCGCACGCATGGTCCTCGAGGCCCGCGTGCCCGTCATCCCGGTCGCCATGATCGACACCGCGCGCATCATGCCCATCGGCAAGCGCCTGCCGAAGCTGGGCCGCATCGGCATCGTCTTCGGGGAGCCGCTCGACTTCAGCCGCTTCGAGGGCATGGAGGGCGACCGGTTCATCCTCCGCTCGATCACCGACGAGATCATGTACGAGCTCCTCGCCCTGAGCGGCCAGGAGTACCTCGACGTCTACGCGACCTCGGTCAAGGAGAAGCGCGCGGCCCTCACCCGCTGAGCGCCCGCTCGACGCCGGGGGCCCCTCCCGGCCGAGCGCCCTGCCAGGCTATAAGCTCGTCAACCGCTGCCGTCCGTCCGGACGGCGGCCCTCCGCGCGCCGCTGGCGCCCGTCAGAACCGGGAACACCCTCGTGGTCATCGATCCGAACGAACCGTACGTCCTCGCCGCCCCCTCCGTGGTCGCCGGCCTGGACTATTGGCGCGAGCTCGAGATCAAGCAGCAGCCGCTGTGGCCCGATGCGGAGGCCGTGCGAGCGGCGTCCGCCGAGGTGGCCGCGCTCCCTCCGCTGGTGTTCGCCGGCGAGGTGGACCAGCTGCGCGAGCGTCTCGGAGCCGCGGCCCGCGGCGAGGCGTTCCTCCTGCAGGGCGGCGACTGCGCCGAGACCTTCGCCGGAGCGACCGCCGAGCAGATCCGCAACCGCGTCAAGACCGTGCTGCAGATGGCCGTCGTCCTGACCTACGGCGCGAGCATGCCCGTCATCAAGATGGGCCGGATGGCCGGCCAGTTCGCGAAGCCGCGCTCGAGCGACCTCGAGACCCGCGGCGACGTGACCCTGCCCGCCTACCGCGGCGACATCGTCAACGGCTACGACTTCACCCCGGAGTCGCGCGCCGCGGACCCGCGTCGCATCGTGCAGGGCTACCACACCGCCGCCTCGACGCTGAACCTCATCCGCGCCTTCACGCAGGGCGGATTCGCCGACCTGCGCCTCGTCCACTACTGGAACAAGGGCTTCACCGAGAACCCGCAGAACCAGCGCTACGAGCAGCTGGCCCGCGAGATCGACCGCGCGGTCAAGTTCATGGTGGCGTGCGGGGCCGACTTCGAGGGCATGAAGCGCACCGAGTTCTACACCGGCCACGAGGGCCTGCTGATGGACTACGAGCGCCCCATGACGCGCATCGACTCGCGGACCGGCACGCCGTACAACACCTCCAGCCACTTCATCTGGATCGGCGAGCGCACCCGCGAGCTCGACGGCGCGCACGTCGACTTCCTGTCGCGGGTGCGCAACCCGATCGGCGTGAAGCTCGGCCCGTCGACCACGCCCGAGACGATGCTCGAGCTGATCGACAAGCTCGACCCCGAGCGGGAGCCCGGTCGCCTCACCTTCATCACCCGCATGGGTGCCGGGAGGATCCGCGACGCCCTCCCGCCGCTGCTCGAGGCCGTCAAGCGGAGCGACGCCCTGCCGCTGTGGGTGACCGATCCGATGCACGGCAACGGGCTGACGACGCCGACCGGCTACAAGACCCGTCGCTTCGACGACGTGGTCGACGAGGTCAAGGGCTTCTTCGAGGCGCACCGCGCCGCGGGGACGCACCCGGGCGGCATCCACGTCGAGCTCACGGGCGACGACGTCACCGAGTGCCTCGGCGGCTCGGAGCACATCGACGAGGCGACGCTCGCCACCCGGTACGAGTCGGTCTGCGACCCGCGCCTCAACCACATGCAGTCGCTCGAGCTCGCGTTCCTCGTGGCGGAGGAGCTCCGGGGCCGCGCGATCTGATCCGACCCCGACCGCCGGTCGAGTCCTCGTTGAGGGCTCGACCGGCGGCGTCAGGTCGTGATGGTGATCGACAGCTGGATCGTCGTGCCGCGCTGCACGAGATCGCCGGCCTTGTTGGACTGGTTCGTGACCTTGGTCAGCTCGTTCGGCGCCGCGTCGATCAGCGGGCCGAGCGTCGTCAGGGAGTAGCTCCACGACAGGTCCGCCGCCTCGAGGGCCGCCTTCGCCTCGTCGCGGTTCATCCCCACGACGTTCGGCACGGCGACGGGCTCGGGCCCCTTCGACACGACGACCGAGACGGTGCCGCCGGTCACGGCGGGCGCCTCCGGGTTCGCCTGCGTGAGGACGACGCCCGCGGCCACGGTGTCGCTCCAGTCCTCGCCGCTGCGGTCGAGGGCGAGACCGGCCGCCTCCGCCTTCGCCGTCGCGTCGTCGATCGAGAGGCCGACGACGTTCGGGATCGGTCCGAGGCTCACCACCATCGCGATGGTGCTGGTCTCGGACATCGTCTCGGGCAGCGCCGATCCGTCCGGCAGCGAGGCGGAGACGACCACACCGGCGTCGACGTCGGCGTCGAAGATCTTCGAGACGTCGCCGACGGTGAAGGAGCCGCCCGTCACCGCGGCGGCAGCGTCGGCCTCCGAGAGGCCGGCGAGAGACGGGACCGGCAGCTGGCGCGGCCCGCTCGAGACGGTCAGCGTGATGACGGAGCCCTTGTGCACCCCCTGCCCGCCGGGCGGATCGGAGCTCACCACCGTCCCCGCGGGCACGGTGAGGTCGGGCGTCTCCTGCGGCTGCACCTCGAAGCCCTGCGCCTGCAGCTGGGCCGTCGCGTCCTGCTGCGACTGGCTGACGACGTCCGGGATCGACACGATCGCGCCGGGTCCCTCGCCGAACCACCAGGCCGTCCCGCCGCCGATGAGCGCCAGGAGGAGCACGACCACCGTGAGCAGGACGCCGCGACGCCGTCGGACGCGGCGCCTGCTCGCGAGCCGGGCGACGGTGTCGTCGTCCTCGTCGACCACGAGTACCGCTCCGGGCGCCGGCGCCGGGTCGAAGACCGAGGTCTGCCCGGGCTCCGCCGGATCGAAGACGGCCGTCGCGGGCGCCGGATCGGCGACGGGCGCCGGGAGCGGGGTGACCGCCTGCGTGTCGCCGCGGCGGTCGCTCGGTGTGATGCCCATGAGCCGCTCGGCCTCGAGCAGCTGCGCGAGCATGACACCGGCGTCGCGGGGCCGCATGTCCGGGTCGCGCTCGGTCGCCCAGAGGACGAGCTCGTCGAGCGAGGTGGGGACGGAGGCGACCGTCGCGCTGGGGTACGGGACGGAGTCGTTCGCGTGCTGGTACGCGATCTGCATCGGCTGCTCGCCCGTGAAGGGCTGCTCTCCGGTGAGCATCTCGTAGATCATGATCCCGATGGCGTAGATGTCGCTGCGGGTGTCGGCGGTGCCCCGCGTGACCAGCTCGGGGGAGAGGTAGGCGATCGTGCCGAGGAGGGCCTGACCGGAGGCGGTGTTGGCGGAGGCGGCGCGCGCGAGGCCGAAGTCGCCGATCTTGATCCGGCCGTCGTCGGCGAGGAGCACGTTCTCGGGCTTGAGGTCGCGGTGGAGGATCCCGGCGCGGTGCGCGGCGGCGAGACCCGAGAGCACGGAGTGCATGATGTCGACGACCTGCTGGGCGGTCAGCCGGCCGCGCTCCTTGAGCAGGTCGCGCAGGGTGATCCCGGGGAGGTACTCCATCACCAGGTAGGCCATGTCCGAGTCCTGGCCCTGGTCGAAGACGCTGACCACGTTCGGGTGGGCGAGACGGGCGGCGGAGCGCGCCTCCTGGACGAAGCGGTTCTTGAACGTCGCGTCGTCGGAGAGGTGGCCGTGCATGACCTTCATCGCCACGCGGCGCTCGAGACGCTGATCGTGCGCGAGGTAGACCGTCGCCATGCCGCCGCGGGCGATCCTCGAGCGCACCTCGTACCGGCCGTCGACGAGACGGCCGAGGAGAGGGTCGAGCTGGCTGGTGGTCACGCGACGAGTCTAGGCAAGACCCCCGGGGGAACCGGTGAGCGACGCCCGGGCGGCGCAGGACGGGCCCGACTCCTTCTCCGGGGCGCCCGCAGTTGGCGGCCCTCCGGGCTCGTGGCAGTCTTGACGCGTGACCGACTCGTCCGCTTCCCCCGCCACCTCGACCGATTCCGAGCTCGAGTGGCTGACCGTCCCCGACCTCGTGGAGCTGACCGGGCTCGGCGCCGGCCGGGTCCGCCGCCTCCTCGAGGAGCGCCACCTGCTCGGCACCCGCCGCGACGGCGTGCTGAAGGTCCCCGCCCTCTTCCTCCGCGACGGGGAGCCGATGAGCGAGATCCGCGGCACCGCGATCCTGCTCGCCGACTCCGGCTTCACCGACGACGAGGCGGTCGACTGGATGCTGACGGTCGAGGAGAGCCTGGGCACGAGCCCGATCGTCGCCCTCCGCGCCGGCCGCAAGGCCGAGGTCCGGCGGGTCGCCCAGGCCCTGGCCTGATCCCGCCGGTCCGCTCCTAGGAGGTGCGGACCGTGACCTGGGCGGCCAGCTCGCGCAGCTCCGCCACGCCCTCCGTGCGGAGCGGCGCGTCGGGGAGGACCGCGATCGCCGCGGCCACCTCCTGGTCGATGCGCTCCTCGAGCCGCTCGAGGGCGCCGCTGCCCGCGATGATCTCCTGCGCCCGCGCGATGGACGCCGCGTCGGCGTCGTTCCGGCCCACGACCGCGTCGAGCTCGGCCCGCTCGCCCGGCGAGCACGCGCCGCGGGCGAGGCCGAGCAGCACGGTGCGCTTGCCCTCCCGCAGATCGTCGCCGGCCGGCTTGCCCGTCACTGCCGGGTCGCCGAAGACTCCGAGGACGTCGTCGCGCAGCTGGAAGGCGATCCCGACCGGGAGCCCGAAGCGGCGCAGGGCGTCCAGCTGAGCGTCGTCGCCGCCGGCGAGGGAGCCGCCGATCACCAGCGGCGCCTCGATGCTGTACTTCGCGCTCTTGTAGACCACCACCCGCTCCGCCCGCTGCAGGTGCTCGTGCTCGGGGTGCTGCACCCACGCGCTCTCCTCGAGGATGTCGAGGTACTGGCCCAGCGTGACCTCGGTGCGCATCAGGTTGAACTCCGCGCGCGCGCGCTCGGCTGCGACTCGATCCCCGAGCGACCACTCCGCCGCGGCGAAGATCTCGTCCGACCAGACCAGGAGGAGGTCGCCGAGGAGGATCGCGGAGGAGCGGCCGAACTCGTCGCGGTCGCCGGTCCAGCCGCCGTCGGCGTGGAAGGAGGAGAAGCGCCGGTGGGCCGCGGGAGCCCCGCGGCGGGTGTCGGAGTTGTCGATCACGTCGTCGTGGACAAGGGCGGCGGCGTGGAACAGCTCCAGCCCGGCGCCCACCCTCGCGATCGGATCGGAGCCGCTCGGATGGGCCTCGCTCGAGGTGCTCGACACCGCGTTCCAGCCCGCCTCGCAGAAGCGCGCGCGGAACCGCTTGCCCCCGCTGAGAAAGTCCCGCGAAAGGTCGCCGAGGGCGGAGACGTCCTCTCCTATGGAGCGCAGAATTGGCGTGCGCCCGGTGAGGAATTCATCGATTCGGAGCTGGACGCGATCGACCAGTCGAGAGCTGTGGTTCACCCGACCAGCCTATGCACCGAAGGTGCCTGGTGCCTGTGTCGGGCTCGGTCTACACTGAATCGCCGCCCGACCGGTCGAGCCCAGACGCCGCCTATTCCGGTGCCGATCCCCGAAAGGGTCGACGCCGCACCCTGAAGGGGTCACGATGCCGCTTTCGGAACACGAGCAACGGCTCCTCGATGAGATGGAGCGGAACCTCTACCAGAACGACGCCGATTTCGTGGCGGCGGTCGGCAAGGGACGCGGCGGCACCAACTACCGGGCCCTCGTGCTCGGCATCCTCCTCGGCATCCTCGGTCTCGCCGTGCTCGTCGCGGGAGTGGTCGTGCGCCAGCCCCTCGTCGGCATCCTCGGGTTCGCCTTCATGCTCGGCGGCGTGATCGTGGCCATGCGCCCGGCCGCCGGCGGCTCCGCCGAGCCCGGCCTGCCCGACGTCGGCCGTCCGTCGAAGCCCCGCTCGGGCAACCGCCAGGGGTCCGGCTTCATGGACCGACTGAACGACAGATGGGACAACCGCGGAGACGGGCGCGGCTAGCCCCCCCCCTCCGCTCCACCACAGGGTCGATCCTCACGGATCGGCCCTTTTTTCGTGCCCGTGGCCTCCCTCCCGCGACCTTCCCCCTCCACTTCGCCCCACTGTCGCGATTCCGCGGAAACACGCGGATGACCGGGGCCTCTCCGGCGTGCCCCGCGCCGCGCCGGGGTTGTGAGTGGGGGGAAGTGGAGTACTGTGGAGGACACACCATCCTTGGCCGGAAGAAGTGGGGGGCAGTCCGTGTTCCTCGGCACCTATTCCCCCAAGCTCGACGAGAAGGGCCGCGTGATCCTCCCCGCCAAGTTCCGCGACGAGCTCTCCTCCGGAGTCGTCGTCACGCGCGGCCAGGAGCGGTGCCTGTACGTGTTCAGCCAGGCCGAGTTCGAGGTGATGCACGAGAAGATCCGGCAGGCGCCGGTGACCAGCAAGCAGGCGCGGGACTTCCTCCGGGTGTTCCTCTCGGGCGCGAGCGCCGAGACGCCGGACAAGCAGAACCGCGTGACCCTCCCGGCTCCGCTGCGTGCGTACGCGGGCCTCGACCGCGACCTCACTGTCATCGGAGCGGGCAACCGCGCCGAGATCTGGGCGCAGGGCGCCTGGGAGACCTACCTGCAGGAGCAGGAGTCCGTGTTCTCCGACACCCAGGAGGAGGTGATCCCCGGCCTGTTCTAGGTCCTGTCGCGCGACTCCCAGCCACTCGGCGCCCGGACGCACCTTCCCCGGTGTCCGGACGCGAGGTGGATGGGGATCGGACGACAGGAACGGGAACGGCGGGACCGCCATGGCAGAGAACACTCCGAAGGGCGCTCCGCGCCCGACCGAGGAGCGGCACCTCCCGGTGCTGCTCGAGCGCTGCGTCGAGCTCCTGGCTCCGGCGCTGGAGCGCGACGGGGCGGTCGTCGTCGACGCGACGCTCGGCATGGGCGGGCACTCGCTCGCGCTGCTCGAGCGCTTCCCCGGCCTGCACCTCGTGGGCCTGGACCGCGACCCCGAGGCGCTGCAGCTCGCGGGGGAGCGGCTCTCCGCCCACGCCTCCCGGATCGACCTCGTGCACGCCGTCTACGACGAGCTGCCCGACGTGCTCGACGAGCTGGGCATCGACACGATCGACGGTGCGCTCTTCGACCTCGGCGTCTCCTCGCTCCAGCTCGACGAGACCGAGCGCGGCTTCTCCTACTCCAAGGACGCGCCGCTGGACATGCGGATGGACTCGACCGCCCCGCTCACGGCGGCGAGCATCCTCGCCGACTACGACGAGACCGCCCTGCGCCGCATCTTCCACGAGTACGGCGAGGAGCGCCTCGCCGCGCGCTACGCCAAGAAGATCGTGGAGGCCCGTCGCGAGGCTCCGCTGGAGCGCTCCGGCCGTCTCGTCGAGATCATCCAGGCGGCGACCCCGGTCGCGATCCAGCGGAACGGCCACCCCGCCAAGCGCGTCTTCCAGGCGCTGCGGATCGAGGTCAACCAGGAGCTGTCCGTCCTCGAGCGGGCGATCCCCGCCGCGCTGGGCCGGATCAACGAGGGCGGGCGGATCGTCGTCGAGGCGTACCAGTCGCTCGAGGACCGGATCGTCAAGCGCGCGCTCCAGGCCGCGTCCTCCTCCACCGCCCCGGCCGGCCTCCCGATGGAGCTGCCGGAGCACCGACCCGAGTTCCGACTCGTCATCCGCGGAGCCGAGCTCGCCTCCGACGACGAGAAGGCCCGCAACCCCCGAGCGACACCCGTGCGTCTGCGCGCGGCCGAGAGGATCAGGAGCACCGCATGAGCGCCACCGCCGTCATCGACCCCGCCGTCATCGACACCGCCCGCCGAGCACGCCCCGAGGAGGAGGCGCCCCGCCCCCGCATCGAGGCCGTCCCGGCCGGTCAGGCGCAGTCGCGCCCGAAGCTCGTCTACGGGATCGTCGCCGTCGCCGGCCTCTTCGCGATCATCGTCGTCCAGCTCCTGGTGAGCGTCGGCCTCTCGCAGGGGGCCTACCAGATCTCGGCGCTGCAGACGGAGCAGAAATCGCTCACCCGCAGCAACGCGGAGAAGCAGGACGCCGTCGACACGCTGAGCTCGCCGCAGAACCTCGCCACCGCCGCGCAGGGCCTGGGCATGGTCGCCAATACCGCGCCGGTCTACCTCCGCCTCTCGGACGGCGCCGTGCTGGGCGACCCCTCCTCCGCCGCGTCGAGCGAAGTCGCGGGCACCGCCTCCGCGCCGCTCGTGCCCAACGCCCTCGTCCCGGCTCTCCAGCCCGGCGCGAGCGCGTCCTCCCCGGCTGTCGACGGTGCGGCCGTACCGTTGCAGGGCGAGCTGCCCGCGCCCATCACGCACTGACGCACGGCGTCGCGGTCCGCCTCCGCGCGGGCACCCGCCCCGCGGGGCGCACGACGACCATCCGGACCCGACGAACGGCGGCCCGCCCGCCCGGAGCAAGAAGGACACCGCCGCAGTGAGACACCACCGCTCGAGCAGACGCCGCACGGCCGTCACGTTCGTCATCATCGTCGCCGTCGTCGGACTCTTCATCGGCAAGCTGGTGGACATCCAGATCGTGCGGGCGAACGAGCTCACCGATGCGGCCGCCCAGAACCAGTCGAACAGCGTCGTCACCTACGGCCAGCGCGGCCCCATCGTGGACCGCTCCGGGACGGTGCTCGCGGACACCACCACGCGCTACCGGCTGACGACCTCGCCGAAGAACGTGGCCGAGTTCCCGCGCGAGCTGGGCGAGGACCAGAAGGTCATGGTCAGCGTGCAGCAGGCCGCCTCCGAGATCGGCGCGATCACCGGGCAGTCGGTCGAGCAGATCACCGGAGCGGTGGACGCCGCGCTCGCGAAGGACGCGAAGGCCAACTACCTGATCCTCTCGGAGGGGCTCGACCTCGAGGCCTACCAGAAGCTCGTCGCGCTCGACATCCCGTGGACCTACTTCGAGACCCAGCAGGGACGCAGCTACCCCAACGGCGCGGTGGCCGGCAACCTCGTCGGCTACGTCGGGGCGGACGGAGCGGCCCAGGAGGGCATGGAGTACGCGGAGAACACCTGCCTCGCGGGGCAGAACGGGTCCGAGAGCTACGAGCGCAGCGCCGACTACGTCCGGATCCCGGGCAGCACCGTCTCGGAGACCCCGGCCGTCGACGGCGGGACGCTGAAGCTCACCATCGACTCCGACCTCCAGTACTACTCCCAGCAGGTCCTCTCGCAGCGCGTCGCCGAGGTCGGCGGCAGCTACGGGATCGTCGTGGTGCAGGAGGTCAAGACCGGCAAGCTGCTCGCCGTGGCCGAGACGCCGACCGTCGACCCCAACAACGTCGAGGCGAGCGCCTCCGCCGACCGCAGCTCGCGCGCGTTCCGCGCGCCGTTCGAGCCGGGCTCGACCTTCAAGCCGATGACGGCCGCGATGCTGATCGACCAGGGCCAGGCGGGCCCGACGACCCAGGTCGTCGTCCCGGACTCCTTCGAGAAGGACGGCGCCTCGTTCAGCGACGACTTCGCGCACACCCCGACGAACTACACGCTGACCGGCATCCTCAAGGACTCGTCGAACGTCGGCATCTCGATGCTCGGCTCCCGCCTGTCGGCCCAGACCCGCTACGACTACCTGCAGAAGTTCGGTCTCGGCACGCCCACTACGAGCGGCTTCCCCGGCGAGGAGGGCGGCCTGCTCGCCGACTACCAGGACTGGGACAACCAGACGAACTACACGACGATGTTCGGCCAGGGCGTCTCGGCGACCGCGGTGCAGGTCGCGAGCATCTACCAGACGCTCGGCAACGGCGGAGTGCGGCTCCCGTCGCAGCTGATCGACGGCTGCACCACGGCCGACGGCTCCGTCGTGGACGTCCCCGATGCGACGGGCACCCAGGTGGTGTCGAGCTCGGCCGCGAAGCAGGTCGTCGACATGCTGCAGACGCACTACAACGAGGGCTGGCTGGCGAACGACATCCACGTCGACGGCTACAACATCGCCACCAAGACCGGTACCGCGCAGCAGCCCGACGGCAAGGGCGGCTACTCGAAGAGCTACACCGTCTCGCTCGCCGGGCTCGCGCCGGCGGAGGACCCGGAGTACGTCGTGACGGTCACCATCGCCGATCCGGTTAAGATGAACACGTCCCAGGCGACGGCTCCCGTCTTCCAGCAGGTCATGACCCAGGTGCTCAAGACCAACCGGGTGGAGCCGTCCACGGTGCCGCCCGTCGAGTACCCGACGACGTGGTGAGCCCCGCCGGGACCACGATCCACGCACCAGAACGAGAGAAAGAGCGGGCAGTGCACGACCCTCGCCCGCAGTCCTCCCTCCGCCCCGAGCACCCCGTGCCGCGGAGCCTCTCGCAGCTCGTGGCCGAGTTCTCCCTCGGCCCGGTCCGCGGCCTCGAGGGCGTCGAGGTGAGCGGAGTCACGCTGGACTCGAACCAGGTCGAGTCCGGGGACCTCTACGTCGGTGTCGCAGGACGCCGTGCCCATGGCGCGGCCTTCGCGTCGGCCGCCGCGGCGTCCGGAGCCGTCGCCGTGCTGACCGACCCGGCCGGAGCGGAGCTCGCCGCCGACAGCGGCCTGCCCGTGCTGGTGACCCCCGACCCGCGGGCCGCCCTCGGCGACGTCGCCGCGTGGATCCACCGCACCCGCGAGGACGTCCCGACGCTCTTCGGCGTGACGGGGACCAACGGCAAGACGAGCGTCGTCTACATCCTCGACGCGCTGCTGCGCCGGCTCGGAGTCGTCTCCGGCCTCAGCTCCACCGCCGAGCGCCGGATCGGCGACGTCGCCGTGGTCAGCTCGCTGACCACTCCCGAGGCGAGCGAGCTGCACGGCCTGCTCGCTCGGATGCGCGAGTCCGCCGTCCGCGCGGTCTCCATCGAGGTGTCGGCGCAGGCGCTCACGCGGCACCGGATCGACGGCCTCGTCTTCGACGTCGTCGGCTTCACGAACCTCAGCCACGACCACCTCGACGACTACTCCGATCTGCGCGAGTACTTCGAGGCCAAGGCCGACCTCTTCGAGCCGGAGCGCGCACGCCGCGGCGTCGTCACGGTCGACAGCGCCTGGGGGCGCGAGCTCGCCGAGCGCAGCCGCATCCCCGTCGCGACGCTCGCCGGCTCTCCGGTCGTCGGAGTCGCCCCGACGACGCCCGCCGACTGGTCGATGACGGTGCTGGACGCGACGCCCGACAGCACCACCTTCCGCCTGGAGGGGCCCGAGAACCGCTCCGTCGTCGTCACCGTCTCGCTGATCGGCTGGTACATGGCGTCCAACGCCGCGCTGGCGATCGTGATGCTGGTGGAGTCGGGCTTCGACCTGGACGCCGTCGCGCACGCGCTCGAGGACAGTCGTCTCGACGTCTACATCCCGGGCCGCGCGGAGCTCGTCTCGGGGGAGCGCGGACCGCGCGTCTACGTCGACTACGGCCACACCCCCGACGCGTTCCAGAACGCGCTCGAGGCGCTGCGGACCATCACGCCCGGCCGCCTGTTCATGGTGTTCGGGGCGGACGGGGACCGCGACACGACCAAGCGGAGCGACATGGGCGCCATCGCCGCCCGCCTCGCCGACGTCGTGGTCGTCACCGACTTCCACCCGCGCTGGGAGGATCCGGCCGCCATCCGCGCCGCGCTCCTCCAGGGCGCCCGGGCCGCCGTGCCCGACCGGGAGATCCACGAGATCGCCGACCCGCGCGCCGCCGTGCGCGCCGCCGTCGCCCTCGCGCGCGAAGGGGACTCGATCCTCTACGCCGGGCCCGGCCACGAGGACCACCAGGAGATCGCAGGAGTGCACATGCCGTATTCGGCCAGAGACGACGTCCGTCACGCGCTGCGCGAGGCGGGCTGGCTGTAGATGATCGCCCTCACCCTCACCGAGATCGCCGAGGCCGTCTCCGGACGCCTCCACCTGGCCGGCTCGTCCGCCACGGCCGCCACCGTGATCGACGGAGCGACCGAGACCGACTCCCGCGAGATCGCGCCCGGCGGGATCTTCGTCGCCAAGCGCGGCGAGCACACCGACGGCCACCTCTTCGCTCCCGCCGCTCTCGAGCGCGGTGCCGCGCTCCTCATCGTGGAGCGCCCGCTCGACCTCGACGTGCCGCAGGTCCTCGTCGACGACTCCGTGGAGGCGCTCGGCGCGCTGGCGACCGAGGTCGTCCGCCGCGTCCGCGCGAAGGGCGGGCTCACCGTCATCGGCGTCACCGGCTCGAACGGCAAGACGACGACCAAGAACCTCCTCCGCACCGTCCTCGAGCGGGTCGGCGAGACGGTCGCTCCGCGCGGATCCTTCAACAACGAGGTCGGCGCGCCGATCACGATGCTCCAGGTGTCCGAGTCGACGCGCTTCCTCGTCGCCGAGATGGGCGCGAGCGCGGTCGGCGAGATCCGCCGCCTCGTCCGGATGGCCAGGCCCGACGTCGGCGTCGTCCTCGCCGTGGGCCTCGCGCACGCCGGCGAGTTCGGCGGGATCGAGCGCACGCTCGAGGCCAAGACCGAGATGGTCACCGACCTCACCGCCGACGACGTCGCCGTGCTGAACGCCGACGACGGCCGGGTCGCCTCGATGGCGGGCCGCACCGCCGCCCGGGTCCTCTGGTTCGGCCGCGGCGAGAGCGCGGACGTGCGCGCCGTCGACATCGACGCGACCGCCGACGGCACCCGCTTCGCCATCGAGGTCTCGGCCGGGGAGGGCCGCGAGGCCGCCCGCGCCGAGCTCCTGCTGCGCGTCCTCGGCGAGCACCACGTGATGAACGCCCTCGCGGCGACCGCCGCCGCGCTCTCGGTCGGAGTGGCGCTGCCCGTGATCGTCGAGGCGCTCGCGACCGTCACCCTCGCCGAGCGCGGCCGCATGGAGGTCCTGGGCGGCGAGGACGTCCGCGTCATCAACGACGCGTACAACGCGAGCCCCGACTCCACCGCGGCCGCCCTGCGCACCCTCGCCCAGATCGCGAAGCCCGGGGGGCGCACCGTCGCCGTCCTGGGAGAGATGAGCGAGCTCGGCGAGTGGGCCGACGAGGAGCACGAGCGCGTGGGCCTGCTGGCCGTGCGCCTCAACATCTCCCAGATCGTGGTGGTGGGCCGAGGCGCCCGCCGGATCCACGTCGCGGCCGAGCGCGAGGGGTCGTGGAGCGGCGAGTCCGTCTTCGCGGAGACCTCCGACGAGGCGTTCGACCTCCTCGAGGACTACCTGCGACCCGGCGACACCGTGCTGGTCAAGTCGTCCAACTCCGCGGGGCTGCGCTTCCTCGCCGACCGTCTCGGGGAGCGTCACCGATGAGGGCACTCCTCCTGTCCGGCGCGTTCTCGGGAGCCTTCACGCTCCTGATGACGCCCCTGTTCATCCGCCTCTTCCACCGCCTGCAGTGGGGCCAGTTCATCCGCGAGGACGGACCGAAGTCGCACCACGTCAAGCACGGCACGGCGACGATGGGCGGCATCGTCATCATCATCGGCACCGTGGTCGGCTACTTCCTCGGGATGCTGTTCGGCAACCGGGCGATCGCGCCGTCGGCCCTGCTGGTGCTCTTCATGATGGTCGGGCTCGGACTCGTCGGCTTCGTCGACGACTTCCTGAAGACCCGCAACCAGCGCAGCCTCGGCCTCGGCGGCTGGGCGAAGATCGCCGGCCAGGTCATCGTCGCCGCGGCCTTCGCGGTGATCGCGATCATGGTCCGCGACTCCAACGGGCTCACCCCCGCGTCCACCTCGATCTCGTTCATCCGCGACCTGCCGTTCGACTTCGCCTCCCTCGGCTGGATCGGCATCGGCCTGTTCGTGCTGTGGATCTGCATCATCGTCACCAGCACGTCGAACGGCGTGAACGTCGCCGACGGGCTCGACGGACTCGCGACCGGGTCCTCGATCCTCGCGATCGGCTCCTACGTCATCATCGGGTTCTGGCAGTCGAACCAGTGGTGCTTCGACCAGCACCTCAACCCCGAGGTCGTCGACAAGTGCTACCAGGTGAGCGACCCGTTCGACCTGGCCATCATCGCGGCGGCCGTCTCCGGTGCCCTGGTGGGCTTCCTCTGGTGGAACACCTCGCCGGCGCAGATCTTCATGGGCGACACCGGCTCGCTCGGCCTCGGCGGCGCGCTCGCGGCCCTGGCGATCCTCACCCGCACCGAGCTGCTGGTCATCCTCATCGGCGGCCTGTTCGTCATCGTGACCGGCTCGGTCATCCTCCAGCGGATCTACTTCAAGCTGACCCGGGGCAAGCGCATCTTCCTGATGAGCCCGCTCCACCACCACTTCGAGCTCAAGGGCTGGGCCGAGATCACCGTCGTGGTCCGGTTCTGGATCATCGCCGGCATCTTCGTCGCCGCCGGAGTCGGGCTCTTCTACCTGGAATGGCTGTCGCTGGCATGACCGATCCCGCCCGTCCCGACTCCCTCCGCAGCTGGCACTCGGACTGGCGCGGCCTGCGCGTCGCCGTGCTGGGCCTGGGCGTCACCGGGTTCTCGGTGGCCGACACCCTGACCGAGCTCGGCTCCGAGGTGCTGGTCCTCGCCGACCGCGCCGACGAGGAGCGCGAGCGCCTGCTCCAGGTGATCGGCGCCCGCCTGCACCGGGCCGACCGCCTCGACTCCGCTCCGGAGGAGCTGCACGCGTTCGCACCGGAGCTGGTCGTGGTGTCGCCCGGCTTCCGGCCGACGCACCCGATCCTCGTGTGGGCGGCGGAGTCCGGGATCCCCGTGTGGGGCGACGTCGAGCTCGCCTGGCGCGTCCGCGACAAGGTCGTGCGCGCCGACGGCACTCCGGCGGAATGGGTGGCCGTCACCGGCACCAACGGGAAGACCACGACCGTCCAGCTCACGGCGACGATGCTCGTGGCCGGCGGCCTCCGCGCCGCCCCCTGCGGCAACATCGGCGTGCCCGTGCTCGACGCGGTCCGCGACCCGCAGGGCTTCGACGTCCTCGTCGTGGAGCTCTCGAGCTACCAGCTGCACTACCTGGGCGCGATCGAGCCGATCGCGAGCGTGTGCCTCAACATCGCCGACGACCACCTCGACTGGCACGGTTCGTTCGACGCCTACCGCGCAGCCAAGGGCAAGGTCTACGCCGGCACCCGCGTCGCCTGCGTGTACAACCGCGCCGACGCGGCGACCGAGCAGATGGTGCTCGACGCCGAGGTGGTGGAGGGCGCCCGGGCGATCGGGTTCGGCCTCGGCGTGCCCGGCCCGAGCGACTTCGGGATCGTCGACGGCATCCTCTGCGACCGCGCCTTCCTCGAGGACCGCCGCACCAGTGCCCTCGAGATCACCACCGTGGACGAGCTCGCCGCTCGGAACCTCGCCGCTCCGCACATCGTCCAGAACGTGCTCGCCGCGGCAGCGCTCTCCCGAGCGTGCGGGATCGAGGTCACGGCCGTCCGCACCGCGCTGGCGTCCTTCGAGCTCGACGCCCACCGCATCCAGGCCGTCGCCGAGCACGACGGGGTGACCTGGGTGAACGACTCCAAGGCCACGAACCCGCACGCCGCCGACGCCTCGCTGCGCGCGTACCCGTCGGTCGTCTGGGTCGTCGGCGGCCTGCTCAAGGGCGTCGACGTGGACGCCCTCGTGGCCGCGCACGTCGGCCGCCTGCGGGGCGCCGTGGTGATCGGCGCCGACCGCTCGGCGCTGCTCGCGGCATTCCGACGACACGCGCCCGCCCTCCCCGTGAGCGAGGCGGTGCCGGACGACACTGGTGCGGTGATGCAGGCGGCCGTCGAGGCCGCCGCGACGCTCGCCCGCTCGGGGGACGTCGTCCTGCTCGCACCCGCCGCGGCCTCGATGGACCAGTTCCTCGACTACGCGGCTCGGGGCCGCTCCTTCGCGGCCGCCGTGGCGACACACCTGGGAGGGGGAGCCGATGACCGCTCCGACGACGAGCCGCCCCGCGGGCCGCTCGCGCACTGAGCCGCGCGGGAAGGACCGGAGCGGGGCCCGCTCCGCGCGGATCGTCCTGTCGAAGGTCTTCGCCTCCCACTCGCCGAACTTCTACCTCCTCTTCGGCACCACGCTCTTCCTGGTGCTGTTCGGACTGACGATGGTGCTCTCCTCCTCGTCGGTCACCTCCTACGTGTCGAGCGACGACTCCTTCGGCGGCTTCCTGCGCCAGGGCGGATTCGCCCTCCTCGGGATCCCGATGATGCTGGTGGTCTCGCGGCTGCCCCTCGGCGTGTGGAAGCGCGTGACGCCGATCCTGCTCATCGCCGGCTGCGTCCTCCAGTGCCTCGTGCTCTTCACACCGCTCGGCGACTCCGTCGGCGGGAACCGCAACTGGATCCGCCTCGGCGCCTTCAGCATGCAGCCCTCCGAGATCATCAAGCTCGCGCTCGCCCTCTGGCTGGGGCTCCTGCTCGCCCGCCGCTACCGGTCGCCGAAGGACTGGAAGGACGCGCTCATCCCCGTCCTGATCGTCGGCGGCGCGGCGATCGGACTGGTCCTCATCGGAGGCGACCTGGGCACGGTCGTGATCATGGCGGGCATCGTCCTCGCCGCGCTCTTCTACGCGAACGTCCAGATGAAGGTCCTCGTGCCGATCGTGGTGGTCGGCGCGATCGGAGCGGTGCTGTTCGCCGTCTCCAGCGACAACCGCCTCACCCGGATCATGTCCTTCCTCGGCGACTGCTCCAACGTCGAGGAGTACCAGAACTCGTGCTGGCAGCCGGTGCACGGCACCTGGGCGATGGCCTCCGGCGGGATCTTCGGCGTGGGCCTCGGCAACTCCAAGGCCAAGTGGTCCTGGCTGCCCGCCGCGGACAACGACTACATATTCGCCATCATCGGCGAGGAGCTCGGGCTGATCGGAGCGATCGTCGTCCTGGCGCTGTTCGTGGTCCTCGCGGTCGCCTTCTTCCGCGTCATCCACGCGTCCTCCGATCCGTTCGTGCGGATCAGCACCGGCGCGATCATGGTCTGGCTGATCGGCCAGGCGTTCGTCAACATCGGCGTCGTCCTGGGGGTGCTCCCGGTGCTGGGGGTCCCGCTGCCGCTGATCTCCTCCGGAGGCACCGCCCTGCTCAGCTCGCTCCTCGCCATCGGCGTCGTCCTCTCCTTCGCCCGCACCCAGACCGCGCCCCTGCCCGGCGCTGGCGTGCTGCGCCGCAGGAAGGCGGCGGCGGAGTGACCCGCTACCTGCTCGCCGGCGGCGGCACCGCCGGCCACGTCAATCCGCTGCTCGCGACGGCCGACGAGATCCGCAGGCGGAACCCGCGCGACGAAGTGCTCGTGCTCGGCACCGCCGAGGGGCTCGAGGCGCGCCTCGTCCCCCTCCGCGGCTACGAGCTCTCGGTGATCCCGCGGCTGCCGTTCCCGCGCCGCCCGAACGCGGCGGCGCTGCGGTTCCCCGGAGCCTTCCGCGCGACCATCGCCGGCATCGTCCGGACGATCCGCGATCGGCGGATCGACGCGGTGGTCGGCTTCGGAGGGTACGCGGCAGCACCCGCCTACCTGGCGGCCCGCCGCGCCGGCGTCCCCTTCACCGTCCACGAGGCCAACGCGCGCCCCGGGCTCGCCAACCGCCTCGGCGCGCGCGCGACCCGCTCGGTCGGCGTGGCCTTCGAGGGCACGCCCCTGCCGCACGCGCGGGTGGTCGGCATGCCGCTGCGCCGCGAGATCGCCGAGCTCGACCGGGCCGCGCGCCGCGACGAGGCGATGGCGGCGCTGGGCCTCGACCCGTCCCGGCAGACCCTCCTGGTGACCGGCGGCTCCCTCGGCGCTCGACGGATCAACGCGACGGTGCACGCCGCCGCCCGGGATCTCGTCGCCACCGGCTTCCAGGTCCTCCACATCACGGGCGACCGTGCCGAGATCACGGACCCGGGGGTGGCCGGCTACCACCTCCTCGCCTACTGCGACCGGATGGACCTCGCGCTGTCCGCCGCGGACGTGGCCGTCTCCCGCGCGGGGGCGGCGACCGTCAGCGAGCTGACAGCCCTCGGCCTGCCCGCGGTCTACGTCCCGTACCCGGTCGGCAACGGCGAGCAGCGCTACAACGCGCGCGGCGTCGTCGACGCCGGGGGAGCGGTCCTCGTCGAGGACGCCGCCTTCCTCCCCGGCTGGGTGCAGCGGGAGCTCGTACCGCTCCTGGGCGACACCGCCCGTCGCGACGAGATGGCGCGCCGGGCTGCCCGCGTGGGAGTCCGCGACGGCTCCGGGCGGCTCGTCGACCTGATCGAGTCGACCCTCTCCGCTCCGCGCTGAGCCCGCTCCGCGCGGCTCGTGAGAGCACTCCCGCCCACCGTCTACACTGATCCGGCGCACCGCGGGAGGCCCCTCCCGCCCGCCGCGACCCACCCGAAAGCGAGAGCCCCGTGATCAAGCCCGACCTCGGCATCACCGTCCCCGACGAGCTCGGCTCGGTCCACTTCATCGGCATCGGCGGCTCCGGGATGAGCGGGATCGCCCGGCTGTTCCACCACGCCGGGCACCGGGTCACCGGGTCCGACGTCCGCGAGTCCCACCCCATCGAGCAGCTGCGGGAGCTCGGCGTCCCGGTCGCCATCGGCCACGACGCGGCGAACCTCGGGGACGCCGAGGCGGTCGTCGTCACCTCCGCCCTGTGGCCCGACAATCCCGAGTACCTGCTCGCGAAGGAGCGCGGCCTGCCCGTGCTGCACCGCTCGCAGGCCCTCGCCTGGCTGGTGCGCGGCAGGCGCCTGGTCGCGGTGGCCGGAGCGCACGGCAAGACCACGTCGACCGGCATGATCGTCACCGGCCTGCTCGGCGTCGACGCCGACCCCAGCTTCGTCAACGGCGGCATCATCGAGAGCCTCGGCACCTCCTCCGCCGCCGGCTCCGGCGAGGTCTTCGTCGTCGAGGCCGACGAGTCGGACGGCAGCTTCCTCCTCTACGACACCGCGGTCGCCCTCATCACGAACGTCGACCCGGACCACCTCGACCACTACGGATCGCTGGAGGCGTTCGAGGAGGCCTTCGTCACCTTCGCCTCCTCCGCGAGCGAGCTCGTCGTCATCTCCTCCGACGACCCCGGCGCCGTCCGCGTCACCGAGCGGCTGGTCGGCGGACGGGTGCTGACCTTCGGCGAGGCCGAGGGGGCAGACGTCCGCGTCGTCGACCTCGACCTCGTCGGCCCCGTCGGCTTCTCGGTCGAGTACGAGGGCAGGCGCTACTCGGCCCGCCTCCGCATCCCCGGCCGGCACAACGCGATCAACGCGGCCGGCGCGTTCGCAGTGCTGGTGGGCCTGGGCTTCGATCCGGCCGCCTCGCTCGAGGCCGTGTCGGCGTTCGGAGGCACGGAGCGCCGCTTCGAGCTGCACGGAGCGGTCCGCGGAGTCAGCGTCTACGACGACTACGCCCACCACCCCACCGAGGTGGCCGCCGCCCTCTCCGCCGCGCGCACCGTGGTCGGCGAGGGCCGCATCATCGCCGTGCACCAGCCGCACCTCTACAGCCGCACCCGCCTCTTCGCCCGCGAGTTCGCCGCGACGCTCGAGCGCTACGCCGACGAGACGATCGTCCTCGACGTCTACGGGGCGCGCGAGGATCCGGAGCCCGGAGTGACCGGAGCGCTGGTCAGCGAGAAGTTCGCCGACCCGTCGCACGTCTCGTTCGTCCCGGACTGGGCGGAGGCGGCCCGCCTCACGGCCGGCATCGCGCGCGAGGGCGACTTCGTCATCACCCTCGGCTGCGGCGACGTCTACCGGATCATCCCGCAGGTGCTCGAGTCGCTCGGCGCGAGCGAGGCCGCGCCGGTCGCACGATGACCGCGGTCCTCGCGCCCGAAGCGGGGGAGCGGCCGTGAAGCGGCCCGACGGCGGACTCCCTCCGGCGCCCGGTCGGAGCGTCCCCGCGCGCGGCGGCGAGCCGGAGCCGGACACCGAGCCGATCCGGATCGTCACCGCGATCCGCGTGGCCCCGGAGCCGGCCGAGCGCACTCCGTCGCGCGCGGGCGCGGTCCGCCGCACCCTCTCGGGCCTGCGCCTGCCCGGTGCCGAGAACCGGGCCGTCTCCCGGGCCGCCCGCGAGCGGAGGCGCTACGAGCGGGGGGAGGTCCGCCGCTTCACGAAGCGCGCGCGTCGGCGCCGCCTGATCGCCCTGGTCGTGGCCGGATCGCTCGTCGCCCTCGCCCTCATCGTCGGAGTCGCGGCCTTCTCGCCGCTCATGGCCGTGCGCACGATCGAGATCTCGGGCACCCAGCGCGTCGACGCCGCCGCCCTGCAGAGCGAGCTCGACGACCAGCTCGGCGTCCCGCTCACCCTGGTGGACCGGGACGAGGTCGGCCGCGTGCTGGGCGCGTCCCCGCTCATCCAGAGCTACTCGGTGCAGACCCGGCCGCCGAGCACCCTCGTGGTGTCGATCGTCGAGCGCACGCCCCTCGGCGTGATCGCGGCGGGGGGCCGCTTCGAGCTCGTGGACGCGGCCGGAGTTGTCATCGAGACGGCGGACTCGGCGCAGCCCGGCTACCCGGTCCTCACCACCGCGTCCGGCGACGCCTCGGGAGCCGGCTTCCGCGCGACCGCGCGGGTGCTGCGCTCCCTGCCCGCGTCGCTCGCTCCGCAGGTGACGGCCGCCACGGCCACGACCGGCGACGACGTCTCGCTCACCCTGCAGAACGGCACGGAAGTCGTCTGGGGCGGGTCGGACGAGTCGGCGCTCAAGGCCGTCGTGCTCGAGAAGCTGATGGCCGCGACCGACCCCGCCGTCGTCGGCACTTACGACGTGTCCTCGCCCCAGGCCGCCGTCGTGGCGCCCCGGCCCTGACCGGCGACGGATCCGCGCGTTCTTTCGAGCGTTGCGGGCGTGTCTGCTGGGAGCGCGACCGGACTCCGCCTACCGTCGGAGCCGAACCCCAAATGCATACTCAGCATAACTTTAAGCCTCAACTACAGGTTTAAGGTTCAGCCCGGAGGCCGGAGACGTGACTTCAAACCAGAACTACCTCGCCGTGATCAAGGTCGTCGGCATCGGCGGTGGTGGCGTCAACGCCGTCAACCGCATGATCGAGCTCGGCCTGCGCGGTGTCGAATTCATCGCGATCAACACGGACGCCCAGGCGCTCCTGCTCAGCGACGCCGACGTCAAGCTCGACGTGGGCCGCGAGCTGACCCGCGGACTCGGCGCCGGCGCCGACCCCGAGGTCGGCCGCCGCGCCGCCGAGGACCACGCCGAGGAGATCGAGGAGGTCCTCGCGGGGGCCGACATGGTCTTCGTCACCGCGGGCGAGGGCGGCGGCACCGGCACCGGCGGCGCGCCCGTCGTCGCGCGGATCGCCAAGTCGATCGGCGCCCTCACCATCGGCGTCGTGACCAAGCCCTTCGGGTTCGAGGGACGCCGTCGGCAGACGCAGGCCGAGGCCGGCGTCGCGACGCTGAAGAACGAGGTCGACACGCTCATCGTCGTCCCGAACGACCGCCTGCTCGAGATCAGCGACCGCGGCATCTCGATGCTCGAGGCCTTCGCGACCGCCGACCAGGTGCTCCTCGCCGGCGTCCAGGGCATCACCGACCTGATCACCACGCCCGGCCTGATCAACCTCGACTTCGCCGACGTGAAGTCGGTCATGCAGGGCGCGGGCTCGGCGCTGATGGGCATCGGCTCGTCGCGCGGCGCCGATCGCGCGATCAAGGCGGCTGAGCTGGCCGTCGCCTCACCGCTGCTCGAGGCCAGCATCGACGGCGCGCACGGCGTGCTCCTCTCGATCCAGGGCGGCTCGAACCTCGGCATCTTCGAGATCAACGACGCGGCGCGCCTCGTCCAGGAGGCGGTGCACGCCGAGGCGAACATCATCTTCGGTGCCGTGATCGACGACACGCTCGGCGACGAGGTGCGCGTCACCGTCATCGCCGCGGGCTTCGACGGCGGAGAGCCGGGCGGGACCGCTCAGGCCGCGATCGCCCAGCCGCGCCAGCAGCAGAGCTCGGCGAGCGAGTCGGCCGCCGAGCCCGTCCCGGCTCCCGCCGCCGCCCCTGCGGCTGGCTCGATCTGGTCGAGCACCCCCGTCGCCGCCCCGGCCCCTGTCGCCGACCCGTCCTTCGACGACGACGACAGCGACCTGGACATCCCCGACTTCCTCAAGTAGTCGTGCCGGATCCGGAGCTGGCCGCGCGCTGGGCCGAGGTCTCCGAGCGGGTCGCCGACGCGACCCGCTCGGCCGGTCGCGAGGCGTCCTCGGTCACGACCATCGTGGTGACCAAGTTCCACCCGGTGTCGCTGCTCCGCGACCTCCTCGAGCTGGGCGTCGTCGACTTCGGCGAGAACCGGCACCAGGAGGCGCAGGAGAAGTCGGCCGAGCTGGCGGGGACCGCTGCGCGCTGGCACTTCATCGGGCAGCTCCAGAGCAAGAAGGCGCGCCAGGTGCGCCGCTACGCCGACGCGGTCCACTCCGTCGACCGGCTCGCGCTCGTCCCGCTGCTGGAGGCGGGGGAGGAGCCGCTCGACGTGTTCCTGCAGGTCAACCTCACCGAGGATCCCGACCGCGGGGGAGCGTCGCCCGCCGACGTCGAGCCCCTCGCCGAGGCTCTCGCCGGGGCGCCCGGCCTCACGCTGCGCGGCGTGATGGCGGTCGCTCCGCTGGACGAGGAGCCCCGTCCGGCTTTCGCCCGGCTCCGGTCGATCTCCGACCGCGTGCGCGCCGTCGAGCCCTCCGCCACGGCGATCTCGGCGGGCATGTCGAACGACTTCGCCGAGGCGATCGCGGAGGGTGCGACACACCTGCGAATCGGATCGGCAATCACCGGAGAACGCCCCGCCCGCACCTAACCTCGTGGTGACCCACCTGTGGGAGCACACACGACACGGAGGACACCCCATGGCCAACCCGCTGAAGAAGACGATGGTCTACCTCGGACTCGCCGACGAAGAGGTCGAGTACGAGCGCGCAGAGCCCGTCGAGGCGGCCCCGGCGACGGCCCACCGCGCACCGGTCTCCCCGGTGCAGCCCGTCCCTCCCGTCGAGCCGGTGCAGCAGCCCCGCGCGACGGTCACCCCGCTCCGCAAGCCCACCCCCCAGACCCCGAAGGCGACGGCACCCGCCGAGATGAACGAGATCCTCACCGTCCACCCGAAGCAGTACCGCGACGCGCAGGTCATCGCGGAGAACTTCCGCGACGGCATCCCCGTGATCATCAACCTCTCGCAGATGAGCGATGCGGACGCCCGCCGCCTCATCGACTTCGCGAGCGGACTCTCGCAGGGCCTCTACGGCCGCATCGAGCGCGTGACGAGCAAGGTCTTCCTGCTCTCGCCGTCGCACATCACCGTCGCCGGCGACTCCGCCTCCGCCGAGAGCGACGCCGACGCGTCGTTCTTCGCGAAGTCCTGATCCCGGGGAGCCCTGGCCCCCGGTGACCTCCGTCGTCTCGCTCCTCGGGAGCGTCCTGTACTTCGTGCTGCTGCTCTACTTCTTCGCGATGTGGGCGCGGTTCGTGCTCGACCTCGTCCGCGTGATCCGACGCGACTGGCGCCCCCGCGGTGCCGGCCTCGTCGCCGCGGAGGGCGTCTACACCGTCACGGACCCGCCGATCGGCTTCTTCCGACGCCTGATCAAGCCGGTCTCGATCGGTCCGATCGCGCTCGATTTCGGCTGGAGCCTCACCATGCTCTGCGTCATCGTGGGCATGTACATCGCCACGTGGCTCCAGCGCGCCTGACCGTCCCTGTATCGTTGGCACGTCCGGACGTTCCCCGCGGTGTCAGCACTGCGCCGTGCGCCTGAAGTTGCTAGCTTTAGTCGCGCGTTGTTAAACGTGTACCTACTTGAAATCGAAGGTGGAAAGCCATGGCGCTCACTCCCGAAGACGTTGTCAACAAGCGGTTCCAGCCGACCAAGTTCCGTGAGGGATACGACCAGGACGAGGTCGACGACTTCCTCGACGAGGTCGTCGTGGAGCTCCGCCGCCTGAACCAGGAGAACGAGGAGCTTCGTCAGCGCCTCTCCTCCGGCGACAGCCGCCCCTCGGACGCCCGAGTCTCCGACGCCCCGCGCGAGAGCACTCCTGCTCCCGCCCCGGTGGTCGACGAGGCACCCGAGCCGGAGCCGCAGTCCGAGCCCGAGCCCACCCCGGCTCCCGCACCGGTCGTCGCTCCCGTCAGCTCCTCGCAGTCGGCTCCGGTCGACGAGGCCGAGAGCTCCAGCGGACTCCTGCAGCTCGCCCGCCGCCTCCACGAGGAGCACGTGCGCGAGGGTGCCGAGAAGCGCGACGCTCTCGTCGCCGAGGGCCGTGCCACGGCCGCCCGCATCGTCGCCGAGGCCGAGGCCAAGCAGCGCCAGCAGGTCGCGAAGCTCGAGGAGGAGCGCGCGACGGTCGAGCACCGCATCGACGAGCTCCGCACCTTCGAGCGCGAGTACCGCCAGAAGCTGAAGAGCTACATCGAGGGCCAGCTCCGCGACCTCGACACCCAGCCGGCGTCGACGGAGTCCTCGCTGTCGGGCTTTGGGGCGTAGTCCCGCCGCAGCGGACGTCAGGCCGAGGGTGCTCGTCACCCTCGGCCTCGTCGCGCTCGCGGTCTTCGCGATCGATCAGACCGCGAAGTTCCTGGTCACGACGAACCTGACCCTGGGCGAGGACGTCCACGTCCTCGGCGACGTCCTGATCCTGCACTACGTGAAGAACCCGGGTGCCGCCTTCTCCCTCGCGAGCGGGTCGACCTGGATCTTCTCGATCATCGCGGCGTGCGTCGTCGTCGCCGTGATCTGGTTCTCGCGCCGGATCCGCTCCACCGCGTGGGGCGTCTTCTTCGGCCTGCTGCTCGGCGGCACCCTCGGCAACCTCTTCGACCGGCTGTTCCGAGAGCCCTCCTTCGGGCTCGGACACGTCGTCGACTTCCTCTTCACGCCGTGGCTGCTCCCGGCGATCTACAACGTCGCCGACATCGCGATCTGCACGGCGATGGCGCTGTTCGTCCTCCTGAGCGTGCGGGGCGTCGGCCTCGACGGCACCCGCGAGCGCGCGGGCCGCGACGAGCAGGAGCAGGTCGTCTCCGAGGACGGCGCTCCCGCCGTCCCCGGAGCGGGCGCCCCCGCAGCGGCCTCCTCCGTCGAGGAGGCGGCCCGCGACGCCGACCGCCCCGGCGGACGCTGATGGCGCAGTCCCGAGAGCTGCCGGTCCCGGACGGGCTCGACGGCCTCCGCGTGGACGCGGCCGTCGCGAAGCTGCTCGGCTTCTCGCGCACCTTCGCGGCCGAGGTCGCCGAGGCGGGCGGAGTGAGCGCCGACGGACGGGTCCTCGACAAGAGCGACCGCGTGCGCGCCGGCACCTGGCTGAGCGTCGAGTGGAGCCCGCGCGAGGAGCCGCGGATCGTGCCGATGGCGGTCCCCGGCCTCGGCATCGTGCACGACGACGACGACATCGTGGTGATCGACAAGCCCGTCGGAGTGGCCGCGCACCCCGCCGTGGGCTGGGAGGGACCGACGGTGCTCGGCGCCCTCGCCGCCGCGGGCTTCACCGTGTCGACCTCCGGTGCGGCCGAGCGCGCGGGCATCGTGCACCGGCTCGACGCCGGCACGAGCGGCCTCATGGTCGTCGCGAAGTCCGAGCGCGCCTACACGCACCTCAAGCGCGCGTTCCACGACCGCACGGTCGAGAAGGTCTACCACGCGGTCGTGCAGGGCCACCCCGACCCGCTCGCCGGGACGATCGACGCCCCGCTCGGCCGCCACCCGTCCTCGGACTGGAAGTTCGCGGTCCTCGCCGACGGCAAGCCCTCGGTGACCCACTACGAGACGATCGAGGCCTTCCCGTTCGCCTCCCTCCTCGAGATCCACCTCGAGACCGGCCGCACCCACCAGATCCGCGTGCACATGGCCGCCCAGCGCCACCCGTGCGTCGGCGACGCCATGTACGGCGCCGATCCGACCCTCTCGAAGCGGCTCGGCCTCACCCGCCAGTGGCTCGACGCGGTCCGGCTCGGCTTCACCCACCCGGGCTCGGGGGAGTGGGTGCAGTTCGAGGCGTCCTACCCCGACGACCTGGTGCACGCCCTCGAGGTGCTGCGCGGGGAGTGATCCGCGCTCTCCCGGCCGGACCCGCGTCCGGCGCGGTTAGACTTCTTCCCGCCGTGTCCACGGGCCCTCCCGGGTCGCCGGCCATCCCTCCCCTGCCCGCAGTCCGCCGGAGGCGCATCCTTGCCGAGTAACGATTCCTTCGTCCACCTCCACGTGCACAGCGAGTACTCGATGCTCGACGGTGCAGCGCGGGTGAAGCCGCTGATCGACGCGGCGGTCGAGGAGGGCATGCCGGCCATCGCCGTGACCGACCACGGGAACGTGTTCGGCGCCTTCGACTTCTGGCGCACCGCGACGGCGGCGGGGATCAAGCCGATCATCGGCACCGAGGCCTACCTCACCCCGGGGACGCACCGCTCCGACAAGACACGCATCCGCTGGGGTGACGGCGGAGGGGACGACGTGTCCGGCTCCGGCGCGTACACCCACATGACGCTGCTCAGCTCGACCACGACGGGCATGCACAACCTCTTCCGCCTCTCCTCGCGCGCGTCGATCGAGGGCTACTACTTCAAGCCGCGCATGGACCGCGAGATCCTCTCGCAGTACTCCGAGGGCCTGATCGGCACCACGGGCTGCCCGAGCGGCGAGGTCCAGACGCGCCTGCGCCTCGGCCAGTACAAGGAGGCCCGCCAGGCGGCCGCCGACTACCGCGACATCTTCGGCAAGGAGAACTTCTTCGCCGAGATCATGGATCACGGCCTCGACATCGAGCGGCGGGTGATCGGCGACGTCATCCGGCTCGCGAAGGACCTCGACCTCCCGCTGGTCGCCACCAACGACCTGCACTACACGCACGCGCACGACGCGACCTCGCACGCGGCGCTGCTCTGCGTGCAGTCCGGGACCACCCTCGACGACCCCAAGCGCTTCAAGTTCGACGCGGACGAGTTCTACCTCAAGTCGCCGCGCGAGATGCGCCAGGTCTTCCGCGACCACCCCGAGGCCTGCGACAACACGCTCCTCATCGCGGAGCGCTGCGACGTCCAGTTCGACACCTCGGCGAACTACATGCCGCGCTTCCCGGTGCCGGAGGGCGAGACCGAGGACACCTGGTTCGTGAAGGAGGTCGAGGCCGGACTGCGCGAGCGCTACCCGGACGGCATTTCCCAGGAAGTGCGCGACCGGGCGGACTACGAGACCCGCGTCATCCTGCAGATGGGCTTCCCCGGCTACTTCCTCGTCGTCGCCGACTTCATCAACTGGTCCAAGCGCAACGGTATCCGCGTCGGTCCCGGCCGCGGCTCCGGTGCCGGCTCGATGGCGGCCTACGCGATGAAGATCACCGACCTCGATCCGCTGCGCCACGGCCTGATCTTCGAGCGCTTCCTCAACCCCGACCGCGTGTCCATGCCCGACTTCGACGTCGACTTCGACGACCGTCGCCGCGGCGAGGTCATCCGCTACGTCACCGAGAAGTACGGCGACGAGCGCGTCGCGCAGATCGTCACCTACGGCACCATCAAGGCGAAGCAGGCTCTCAAGGACGCCTCGCGCGTCCTCGGCTTCCCGTTCGGGATGGGCGAGAAGCTGACGAAGGCCATGCCGCCCGCGATCATGGGCAAGGACATCCCGCTCAGCGGCATCAACGACCCCGCCCACGCGCGCTACAAGGAAGCGCTCGACGTGCGCAACGTCATCGCCGAGGACCCGCAGGCCAAGCTGGTCTTCGACACCGCGCTCGGGCTCGAGAACCTCAAGCGCCAGTGGGGCGTGCACGCGGCCGGCGTCATCATGTCCAGCGATCCGCTGCTGGACATCATCCCGATCATGAAGCGGGAGCAGGACGGCCAGATCGTCACGCAGTTCGACTACCCCGCGTGCGAGTCGCTCGGGCTGATCAAGATGGACTTCCTGGGGCTGCGGAACCTCACGATCATCGACGACGCCCTCGACAACATCCGCGCCAACCGCGGACAGGACCTCGTGCTCGAGGACCTCGAGCTCGACGACCAGGCCGCCTACGACCTCCTCGCCCGCGGCGACACGCTCGGCGTGTTCCAGCTCGACGGCGGCCCGATGCGCGGCCTTCTCCGACTGATGAAGCCCGACAACTTCGAGGACATCTCCGCAGTCCTCGCGCTCTACCGGCCGGGCCCGATGGGCGCCGACTCCCACACCAACTACGCGCTGCGGAAGAACGGCGTGCAGGAGATCACCCCGATCCACCCGGAGCTCGAGGAGCCGCTCTCGGAGGTGCTCGGAGGGACCTACGGCCTGATCGTGTACCAGGAGCAGGTCATGTCGATCGCGCAGAAGCTAGCGGGCTTCACGCTCGCGCAGGCCGACCTGCTGCGGCGCGCGATGGGCAAGAAGAAGAAGTCCGAGCTGGACAAGCAGTTCGAGGGCTTCTCGGGCGGCATGATCGCCAACGGCTACTCGATGGAGGCCGTCAAGACCCTCTGGGACATCCTGCTGCCCTTCTCCGACTACGCCTTCAACAAGGCGCACTCGGCGGCGTACGGCGTCGTCTCCTACTGGACGGCGTACCTCAAGGCGCACTACCCCGCGGAGTACATGGCCGCGCTGCTCACCAGCGTCGGCGACTCCAAGGACAAGATGGCCGCCTACCTCAACGAGTGCCGGCGGATGGGGATCAAGGTGCTCCCGCCGGACGTCAACGAGTCGATCGGCTTCTTCACCGCCGTCGGCACCGACATCCGCTTCGGCCTCGGCGCCGTCCGCAACGTCGGCATGAACGTCGTCGAGGGCATCCGGGCCGCCCGCGAGGAGAAGGGCCGCTTCGAGACGTTCCACGACTTCCTCCGCAAGGTGCCGCTGCAGGTGACCAACAAGCGCACCATCGAGTCGCTGATCAAGGCCGGCGCCTTCGACTCGCTCGGCTCGACGCGCCGCGCCCTGGTCGAGGTGCACGAGGACGCCGTCGAGGCGGCGGTGGGGGAGAAGCGCAACGAGGCGAACGGCCAGGTCGGCTTCGACTTCGACAGCCTCTGGGACGAGCCGCAGGCCGCGATCCAGGTGCCCGAGCGGCCCGAATGGGCCAAGCGCGACAAGCTCGCCTTCGAGCGCGACATGCTCGGGCTCTACGTGTCCGACCATCCGCTCGCCGGACTCGAGACCGAGCTCGCCAAGCACTACAGCACCACGATCGCCGACCTGCTGATCTCGGAGACGATCGCCGACGGCGAGACCGTGGTCGTCGCGGGCCTCGTCACGAGCGTCCAGCACCGCATGGCCAAGGCGTCCGGCAACCAGTACGGGATGATCCAGGTCGAGGACTTCGGCGGCGAGATCACCTGCATGTTCATGGGGAAGGCCTACCAGGAGTTCGCCCCGGCGCTCACGAACGACTCCATCGTCGTCGTCAGAGGCCGCGTCAGCATGCGCGACGACGGGATGAATCTGCACGCGTTCAGCCTGTTCGCCCCCGAGATGAGCCAGGACGGCGACTCGGGACCGCTCACCGTCTCGATGCCCGAGTCGCGCGCGACCACCGACACGGTCTCGCAGCTCAGCGACGTGCTCATCCGCCACTCCGGCCAGACCGAGGTGCGCCTGAAGCTCATCAAGGGCGACACGGCCCGCGTGTTCGAGGTGCCGTTCCCCGTGCGCATCACCCCGGACCTCTTCGGCGAGCTGAAGAGCCTGCTGGGGCCGAACTGTCTGTATTGAATTCCGAGCCGGTCCCCGACCGGCTCGGCGCGGTCGGCTGGGGAGGGTGGCCGGGTTCGTGAGAGCGTCGTGCGTTCGGCTACGACGATCCGCTGGCACGCGGATCGCCGGTTCGCCGGGCCTGTGGCGAGCCGGTCCCCGACTGGCTCGGCGCGGTCGGCTGGGGAGGGTGGCCGGGTTCTCAAGGGCGCCCTGCGTACGGCTACGACGATCCGCTGACAGGGATCGCCGGTTCGCCTCGGAGGGTGCGGCGAGCGGGTGGGGGATCGGGGGCATGCGGCCGCCGGTGTCCTTCTGGTGGTCGAGTGATGGCGGAGCGGCGTATCGAGACCGGGCGAGGGTCGGGCGGGACGGTGGTCCGGCGCAGGAC
>NZ_PSWE01000026.1:0-50516 GCF_002932195.1 Rathayibacter sp. AY1C4
AGGCCGGGGTATAAAATTGGCATTGAACATAGTGCACGCTGTTGAGTTCTCAAGAATCGGACACATCCCGCCTCCACACCAGAACGGTGCTTCACAACGAAAGTGATCGAGGTTTGCTGTACGAGGGCGTGAGCCACTCGATTTGTCTTGCTTGCCGAGACCGGTTAGGCTTGTCAGGACCGAAGTCCCGATCGCCTCCGTGGCAACTCGACTAACTTAGCACATCCGCAGGCCGTGTCAAGTCCGGCTTCTTCGTGGTGTTCGCTGCACGATCGAGGACCGCACCGCTGCACCGGGCTCGGCCGTGAGGCCTTGCAACGAAGCCGGGACCGTGTCCCGTGGAGGCTTTGCATCTTACGCTCGCGATCCCGCAGTCTTCAAGAGACGAATCTCTAACAGGCCTGGGAGCGAGGGGATGGTCCCCGCTTGAGGTGGGCCAGCTGGTCTCGACGCTCTGCGCCTGACTCCCGCTTGCCGCTCCTTTGGGGTGACGAGGAGTTACATTACGTCGGGCCTCGGCCGAGCGGCAAATCGCCTGCGTCCCGGGCGTGTCGCGATTCAGGGGCCGTGCGTCGCTGAGTGTCCGACTCGGTACCCGACACCGGCTACCGGACACCGGCTACCGGCTACCTGCTACCGGCTACCGGCTACCTGCTACCGGCTACCGGCTACCGGCTACCGGCTACCGGCTACCGGCTACCGGACACCGGACACGGGACACGGGACACCGTGTTGATGAGACCGCCGACGCCGTCATCATCCGCGTCCGCTCGAGGAGAGCGGGCACGCGGTCAGCGGACGAAGGCCCCGGCGAAGCTCTTCTTGCCGCGACGGAGGACGGCGATCCCATCGATCAACGGGAGCTCGCCGAGCGTGACGGTCTCGGACGGGAGGGCGGTGTTGTTCACCGAGAGCCCGCCCTGGGCGAGAGCCCGCCGCGCCTCCCCCGTGCTGGCGACGAGTCCGGTCTCGACGAACGCCTGCAGCGCCGGCGTCTCCGGGGTCGCCTCCATCGAGGGCACCGCCTCGAGTGCGCCGCGGAGGATGACCGGGTCGATCCCCTCGAGCGAGCCCTTGCCGAAGAGCGCGGCCGAGGCGTCGATCACCGAGCGCGTCGCCTCCGCTCCGTGCACCAGCGACGTGACCTCCCAGGCGAGCGCGCGCTGCGCCTCCCGGCGGAACGGCTCGTCGGCAGCGGCCTTCTCCAGGCGCTCGATCTCCGTGCGCGGCAGGAAGGTGAAGATCCGCAGGCGGTCGGCGACGTCACGGTCGTCCGTGTTGACCCAGAACTGGTAGAACGCGTACGGGCTGGTGAGCTCGGAGTCGAGCCAGACGGCGTTGCCCTCGCTCTTGCCGAACTTGGTGCCGTCGGAGTTCATCACCAGGGGTGTGCCGATCGCGTGGACCGACACGCCCTCCGTGCGGTGGATCAGGTCGGTCCCGCTCGTCAGGTTGCCCCACTGGTCGCTGCCGCCGGTCTGCAGGACGCACCCGTACTGCCGGTAGAGCTCCAGGTAGTCGAGTCCCTGCAGGATCTGGTAGCTGAACTCGGTGTAGCTGATCCCCGCGTCGGAGTTGAGGCGGGCGCTGACCGCGTCCTTCTTGAGCATCGTCCCCACACGGAAGTGCTTCCCGATCTCCCGCAGGAAGTCGATCGCCGACAGCGGAGCGGTCCAGTCGAGGTTGTTGACCAGGCGCAGCCCGTTGTCGCCGCCCGCGGGAACGAACCGGGACACCTGCGCCTGGAGGCGCTCGACCCACGCCGTCACCGTCTCGCGCGAGTTCAGCGTCCGCTCGGCCGTCGGACGCGGATCCCCGATCAGCCCGGTCGAGCCGCCGACGAGCCCGAGCGGCCGATGCCCGGCCAGCTGGAGCCGGCGCATGACGATCAGCTGCACCAGGTTCCCGAGGTGGAGGCTGGGCGCGGTCGGGTCGAACCCGCAGTAGTAGGTGATCGGCTCCCCCGACAGCAGCTCGCGCAACGCTCCCGCATCGGTCGACACGTGCACCGAGCCTCGCCAGACCAGCTCGTCCCACACGGAGTCGAAGGCGGGGTCGAGCCGCGGGCTCGTCGCGGACCCGGGGAGGTGCTGGTCGATCACCCGACCAGGCTACCGCGGCGGGAAGGAGCCGGTCTCCGGGAGTCAAGCGCACAGGCTTGATCCGGGGCGATCAAGTGCCGATACTTGATCGAGGAGGTCCGATGTTCGTCATCACCGCGGATCAGCGCGACAGCAGGCACGACCACGACCGCGTGGACCAGGCGATCGCGAGCCTGATCGACGACGGTCGGGCGTCGTTCGTCCTGCCCCCGGAGCGGACGGCGGGCGACGAGTTCCAGTGCGTGCTCGACCGGGCCGATGCCGTCGTCGCGCTCGTGCTCGAGCTGCACCGTACCGGCCACTGGAGCATCGGCCTCGGGATCGGCCCCGTCGACCGGCCACTCCCCGCGACCACGAGAGCGGCGACCGGGGAGGCGTACTTCGCGGCGCGCCGGGCGGTCGAGGCGGCGAAGGGCCGGCCGACGCGCTTCTCCCTCGATCCGGACGCACCGGGAACGGCGGCGCCGGCACCGGTGGACGTCCAGGCGCTGATCGATCCGCTCCTCCTGCTGCGCGACGCGCGCTCCGAGGCCGGCTGGCAGATCGTCGACCTGCTCGAGAGCGGCCTCTCCCAGAAGGATGCGGCCGAGCGCCTCGCCGTCAGCCCGCAGGCGGTCAGCCTCCGGGTCCGCGCGGCGAGTGCTCGAGTCGACGCTCCCGCCCGTGACGCGCTCGCGCGCCTGCTGACAGTGGTCGACCGTACGCTCGACCCCACCGACGAGAGGACACCCCGATGACGGCACCCCCCGGATCCCCCGCCCTGCTCCTCGCCTCCGCGCTGCAGTCCGCCTCGTGGACGGGCGTGGTGCTCGTGCTGCTCGCCGGACTCGCCGGTGCGGTGCTCGCCGTGCGCCTTCGCCGTCCGCAGCTCGCCTGGATCCCCCTCGTGGCGGCGGCCGCCGCCTTCCTGCTCACGGCGGTCGCCGGACCGTCCGCGCCCCCGATCCACTCCGTCCTGGTGGCGGTGCTGGCCTTCGCGCTGGCGATCGCGGGCGGCGGGCCGGTCGTGCTGCTCACCCTCCGGCTCGCGACGGCCGACTCCCGCAGCGGCAGCCACGGCGGCATCATGGTCGCCGGAACCTCTCGCCCCGCCGCCGGGAGCGCGCCCTCGGCGATCGGCCAGCCGATCGAGGTGCTGCGCGGGGGGACGACGATCGGGGTCCTCGAGCGGATCGCGACGGCCGGCGCACTGATGAGCGGTCTCCCCGAGGGGATCGCGGTCGTGGTGGCGATCAAGGGCGTCGGCCGCTTCAGCGAGCTCGCCTCCCCGGAAGCGCGCGAGCGGTTCATCATCGGCACGCTGGCGAGCCTCGCCTGGGCGGCGGCTCTCGGCGTTCTCGCCCGGCTCTACCTCGCGGGCTGAGCTCCGGGCCGCCGCCGGGGCACTGCTCTCCGGTAGGGCGAGACGGTGGGGTCGCCCGGGATGCTGAAGCGCCACGGGAAGTCGTCCCCGCCGCCCGGGCCCGAGACTCCGGTGCGCGGGCCCGCCGCCACGGAGGACGGCCTCTCCCCCGGCAGCAGCTCGAACGCCGCCTCGAGCGGGTCGCCCGACTCGGTGAGACGGACTCCGAGGGCCTTCGCCAGCCGTGCGGGTCCGCGGGCCAAATCCCGGCTGCGAACGGGTCCGCGCCGGATCATCGCGAGATCCTCCCCCGATACGACCTCGCCGGCGCGCAGCAGCACCGCCGACGCCGTGCCCGCCGGGGAGCAGACGATGTTCACGCAGGTGTGCATCCCGTAGGTGAAGTACGCGTACACGGACCCGGGCGGACCGAACATGGGAGCCGTCCGGGGTGTCGGTCCGCGGTGCGCATGCGAGCCCGGATCCTCACCGGTTCCGAGGTACGCCTCGACCTCGGTCAGCCGGACGCCGACCACGCCCTCCGGCGTGCGGCGCAGGAGGACGCGGCCGAGCAGCTCCGGTGCCACCTCGAGGGCCGAGCGCGCGAGGTCGGGGAGGTCGGCGCTCAGAAGAAGCTCTGGCCCGACACGAGGGTGATCACGATCACCGCGACGATCACGACTGCGGCGACGAGCACCAGAGTCCGCTGCTGCCAGGGGCGCAGCGGCGGACGGCCGTCGTCGCCCGGCGCTCCTCGAAGAGTCACGGGCGTTCCCCTCGGAGGGATCCGCGCACGACCCGGACGCGCTCGGTCAGCCGGGCGAGCTGCTCCGCGACGCGGTCGGGAGCCGTGCCGCCGACACCGTCCCGGCTCGCCACCGATCCCTCGATGCTGAGGACGGACCGCACGTCTGGAGTGAGCAGCGGCGACACCGAGGCGAGCGCGGCGTCGTCGAGATCCTCGAGCCCCCTCCCCTGCGACTCCGCCAGCTTGACCAGCTCACCGGTGATCTCGTGGGCGTCCCGGAAGGGCACGTGCTTCTTCACGAGCCACTCGGCCACGTCGGTCGCGAGGGAGAAGCCCTGGGGCGCGAGCTCCGCCATCCGGTCGGTGTGGAAGGTGAGGGTCGCGATCATGCCGCTGAACGCGGGCAGCAGGACCTCGAGGGTCGTCACCGAGTCGAAGACCGGCTCCTTGTCCTCCTGCAGGTCGCGGTTGTAGGCGAGCGGCAGCGCCTTGAGGGTCGCGAGCAGCCCGGTGAGGTTGCCGATCAGCCGGCCGGACTTCCCCCGGGCGAGCTCGGCGATGTCGGGGTTCTTCTTCTGCGGCATGATCGAGGACCCGGTCGAGTAGCCGTCGTCGAGCGTGACGAAGGCGAACTCCCGCGTGTTCCAGAGGATGACCTCCTCCGCGATGCGCGAGACGTCGATCCCGATCATGGCGGTGACGAAGGCGAACTCGGCGACGAGGTCGCGGCTGGCCGTCCCGTCGATCGAGTTCGGCACGCTCGACGCGAAGCCGAGATCGCGGGCGACCGCCTCGGCGTCGAGGCCGAGGGTCGAGCCGGCGAGGGCGCCCGAGCCGTAGGGCGAGACGTCCGCCCGGACGGCCCAGTCCCGCAGGCGCTCCAGATCGCGCAGCAGCGCCCAGCCGTGGGCGAGCAGATGGTGCGCGAGGAGCACGGGCTGAGCGTGCTGGAGGTGTGTGCGCCCGGGCATGATCGCCGTCGGGTGCGCCGACGCCTGCGCGGCGAGGGCGTCGATGAGCTGCACCACCAGCTCCGAGACGAGCGCCGCGTGGTCGCGGAGGTACATCCGGACGAAGGTGGCGATCTGGTCGTTGCGCGAGCGCCCCGCGCGGAGCTTGCCGCCGAGCTCGGGACCGGCTTCGAGCATCAGGCCGCGCTCGAGGGCGCCGTGCACGTCCTCGTCGGATTCGTCGGCGGCGAAGCTCCCATCGGCGACGGCAGCCTCGAGCCGGTCGAGCGCCGCGAGCATCGCGGTGAGCTCGGCGTCGTCGAGGTAGCCCGCTCCGGCGAGCGCCCGGGCGTGGGCGCGGGAGCCGGCGAGGTCGTAGGGGGCGAGCTGCCAGTCGAAGTGGGTCGACCTCGAGAGCGCGGCGAGCTCGGGCGAGGGGCCGCCGGCGAAGCGGCCGCCCCAGAGGGCTCCGGCCTCGCCCGCGCGGGCGGAGGGTCGTTCCGTCATGGTTCTCCTCGGGTTCGGCTGTCGAGTCTACTGAGCGGCGTCGGCGGTGCCGGCGCGCTCCAGGAGCCACACGAGCAGGGCCTTCTGCGCGTGCAGGCGGTTCTCCGCCTCGTCCCAGATCACGCTCTGCGGGCCGTCGATCACGTCGGCGGTCACCTCGTAGCCGCGGTCCGCGGGCAGGCAGTGCAGGAACAGCGCGTCGGGAGCGGCAGCGGCCATCGTGGCGGCGTCGACCCGGTAGGCGCCGAAGGTCGCGACGCGCGCCGCCTTCTCGTCCTCCTTGCCCATCGACACCCACGTGTCCGTGATCACGATGTCGGAGCCGGCCGCGCCCTCGTCGGGGTCGGTCGTGGTGATCGCCGATCCGCCGGTGGTCGCGGCGATGCGCTGCGCATCGGCCAGGACCGCCGCGTCCGGCGAGTACGACTCCGGGGAGACGATGCGGACGTGCATGCCGGCCGTGGCCCCCGCCAGGAGGTACGAGTGCGCCATGTTGCTCGCTCCGTCGCCGAAGAACGTGAGCGTGAGTCCCGCGAGGTGACCGCGGTGCTCGCGGATGGTCAGCAGGTCGGCGAGGAGCTGGCACGGGTGGAACTCGTCCGAGAGCGCGTTGACGACCGGCACGCGCGTGCTGCGCGCCATCTCCTCCAGGCCCGACTGCGCGTAGGTGCGCCATACGATGGCGGCGACCTGGCGCTCCAGGACCCGCGCCGTGTCGGAGGCGGTCTCCTTGCCGCCGAGCTGGCTGCTCGCGGTCGAGATGATCAGGGGGCTGCCGCCGAGATCGGCGATGCCGACCGCGAAGGAGACACGGGTGCGCGTGGAGGACTTGTCGAAGATCACGGCGACGGTCTGCGGCCCGGCGAGGGGCTTCCGGGAGAAGCGGTCGCGCTTGAGCTCGAGGGCGAGGTCGAGGATCTCGGCCTGCTCGGCGGGAGTGATGTCGTCGTCGCGGAGGAAGTGGCGGGTCACGGTGCTGGTCGCTTTCGGTGGATGTACGGGGTCAGAGGGTCTGCAGTGCGCGGCCGAAGCGCTCGGCGAACTCGGCGACGTCGGCGGCGGTCACCACGAGCGGAGGCGCGAGCCGGATGCTCGAGTCGTTCGCCGCGTTCACGATCAGGCCGGCGTCGAGGCAGGCGGCGGCGAGATCGGCGGCGACCGGCCGGGTCAGGGCGATGCCCAGGAGGAGGCCCGCGCCGCGGACCCCTCCGATCAGGGGCGAGTCGAGAGCGGTCAGCGCGTCGACGATCTGCGCCCCGCGCTCCCGCGCGTTGCCGAGAAGGTCGGCGCGCTCGATCTCGGCGAGCACGGCTCCGGCCACGGCGGTCGCGAGCGGATTGCCGCCGAAGGTGCTGCCGTGGTGGCCCTTCTGCAGGAGGTCGGACGCCTCGCCGAAGGTCACCAGCGCTCCGACGGGGAAGCCTCCGCCGAGCCCCTTGGCCAGGGTGACGGCGTCGGGCAGGATTCCCGCCTCCTGGTAGGCGAACCAGCGTCCGGTCCGCCCGACCCCGGTCTGGATCTCGTCGACGATGAGCAGCGCGCCGTGCTCGCGGGTGAGCTCCCGCGCGCGCTCGAGGTAGCCGGCCGGCAGCGGGATGACGCCCGCCTCCCCCTGGATGGGCTCGACGATCAGCGCGGCGACGGACTCGTCGAGAGCCGCCTCGAGGGCCTCGATGCTCGCCTCGAGGTGCTCGACCCCTCCCGGCATCGGCTCGAACGGCGCGCGCATGGCCGCCTTGCCGGTCAGCGCGAGCGCGCCCATCGTCCGCCCGTGGAACGCGTTCTGCAGCGCCAGGACGCGGTGCCGGCCGCCGGCCGCGTTCAGCCGCGCCAGCTTGAAGGCCGCCTCGTTGGCCTCGGTGCCCGAGTTGGCGAAGTAGACGCGGCCCGTCTCCCCGGCCCCGGTGAGGCGGCGCAGGGTCTCGGCCAGCTCGATCTGCGGGGCGGTCGCGAAGTAGTTGGAGACGTGGGCGAGCGCACCGGCCTGGCGCGTCACGGCCTCGACGAACACGGGATGCGCATGGCCGAGCGAGTTGACCGCGATGCCGCCGAGGAAGTCGAGGTACTCCCGCCCGTCGACGTCCCAGACCCGGCAGCCCTCGCCGCGCTCGAGCACGGCGAGCGGCGGCGCGAAGGTCTGCATCATCGCGGCGGAGTAGCGGTCGCGCGCCGAGCCGGTGCGGGACGCGGTCGTGGGGGTGGACATGGTGGCCTTTCGATCGGAGCGGTCCGGCCGCGAGGGCCGACGGTGCGCGCGTCCCGGACGGGACGGGCGCTCGGAGCCGGGGCCGCTGAGGATCAGCGGCCCGACATTCGCTCCCGGTCGCGGGGGTCGAGCGAGGCGACGACCTCGGTGCCGATGCACTCCGAGGTGAACACCTCGAGCAGGATCGAGTGCGGGATGCGGCCGTCGATGATGGCGGCCTTGGGCACTCCCCCGCGCACGGCGTCGAGGCAGGCGGTCATCTTGGGGATCATGCCCGATTCGAGCGAGGGCAGCAGAGCCGCGAGGTCGTCCGAGCGGATGTGCGAGACGAGCGACTCGCGGTCGGGCCAGTCGGAGTAGAGGCCGGCCACGTCGGTGAGGACGACGAGCTTCTCGGCGCCGAGCGCGACGGCCAGCGCGGCGGCGGCGGCGTCGGCGTTGACGTTCAGCGACTGCGTGGGGTCGTCCGAATCGGGGGCGATCGAGGACACGACCGGGATCCGGCCGGCCTCGAGCTGAGCGAGGACGGCGGCGGGGTCCACAGCGATCACGTCTCCGACGAGTCCGAGGTCGTGCTCCTCGCCGTCGATCACGACACCGCGGCGGCGGCCGACGAAGAGGCCCGCGTCCTCACCGGAGATGCCGGCGGCGAGGGGGCCGTGCTCGTTGATCCGGCGGACGATGTCGCGGCTGATGCTGCCGGTGAGCACCATCCGCACCACCTCCATCGCCTCGGGGCTCGTGACCCGGTAGCCGCCCCGGAACTCGCTCTCGATCCCGAGCCGGTCGAGCATCCGCGAGATCTGCGGCCCGCCGCCGTGGACGACCACGGGGCGGATCCCGGCGTAGCGCAGGTAGACCATGTCCTGGGCGAAGGAGCGCTGCAGCTCCTCCGACACCATCGCGTTGCCGCCGAACTTGATCACCATCGTGCGCCCGTGGAAGCTCTGCAGCCAGGGCAGCGACTCGATGAGCGTCGCGGCCTTCCCGGGCGCGGCGTCGCGCTCGGCGCGGCTCTCGGCCGAGAGAGTGGTGTCGTCGCTCATGGCCGCCTCAGCTCGAGTACGCGGAGTTCTCGTGCACGTAGTCGTGCGTGAGGTCGTTGGTCCAGATCGTGGCCGTCGCGTCGCCGGCGTGCAGGTCGATGTCGACGGCGACCTCCCGAGGGGCGAGGTCGACGAGGTCGCGGCTCTCGTGCGGCTCGCCCGCGAGGCAGACCTGCACCCCGTTCATCGCGACGTCGATGCCGTACGGGTCGAACTGCGCATCGGTCGTGCCCACGGCGGCGAGGACGCGGCCCCAGTTGGGATCCTTGCCGAAGATCGCGGCCTTGAACAGGTTGCTGCGGGAGACGGCGCGGGCGACGACCACGGCCTCGTCCTCGGTCGCGGCGTTCAGCACGCGGATCGCGACGTCGTGGGCGGCGCCCTCCGCATCCGCCTGCAGCTGCACGGTGAGGTCGCGGCAGACCGCGGTCAGGGCCGCGGTGAACTCGTCGGCGTCGGCCTCGACGCCGCTGGCGCCGCTCGCGAGCAGTGCGACGGTGTCGTTCGTCGACATGCAGCCGTCCGAGTCGAGGCGGTCGAAGGTGACGCGGGTCGCGGCACGCAGGGCGGTGTCGAGAGCGGCGGACTCGAGGGCCGCGTCGGTCGTGATCACGACCAGCATCGTCGCCAGACCCGGCGCGAGCATCCCGGCGCCCTTGGCCATGCCGCCGATGCTCCAGCCCTGCTCGGAACGGACCACCGCCTGCTTCGGGACCGTGTCGGTGGTCATGATCGCGCGGGCGGCCGCCTCGCCCGCCTCGGGTCCCCCGGCGAGCTCGGCGGAGGCGCCGGTCACGCCGGCGGTGAGCTTCGCGAGGTCGAGCTGGTCGCCGATCAGCCCGGTGGAGCACACCAGCACGTCGCCGGCGGACACCTCGAGGCTCTCGCCCGCGAGCTCCGCGGTGCGGTGGGTGACCTGGAAGCCCTGAGCACCCGTGTAGCAGTTGGCGCCGCCGGAGTTGAGGACGATCGCCGAGACGACGCCGTCGCGCATCACCTGCTCGCTCCAGAGGACGGGGTTCGCCTTGCAGCGGTTGCTCGTGAAGACCGCGGCGGCGCTCTGCAGCGGGCCGAGGTTCTGCACGAGCGCGACGTCGCGCGCTCCGGTCGACTTCAGCCCGGCGACGACTCCGGCCGCCCGGAACCCTGCTGCTGCGGTGACGCTCACGGCGCGACTCCGTTCACGCTCAGGCCGAGGGACTCCGGGAGTCCCAGGGCGATGTTGGTGGACTGGACGGCCGCGCCCGCGGTGCCCTTGACCAGGTTGTCGATGGCCGAGACGACCACGACGCGGCGGGCCCGCTCGTCCACGGCGAGTCCGATCAGAGCGGTGTTCGCCCCCACCACGTCGGCCGTCCGGGGGAAGGAGCCCTCCGGGAGCAGCTGGACGAAGGTCTCGTCGCCGTAGGCGGTCTCCCACGCGGCGCGCACGTCCTGCGCGGAGACGCCGGGAGCGAGGCGCGCGGTCGAGGTCGCCAGGATGCCCCGGGACATCGGCACGAGGACCGGGGTGAACGAGATCGAGACGGGTCCGGTTCCGGCGAGCAGGAGGTTCTGCCGGATCTCGGGATTGTGGCGGTGCGCTCCGCCGAGGCCGTAGGCGTGCGCGGAGCCGAGGAGCTCGCTGGCGAGGAGGTCGGTCCGCAGGCTCTTGCCCGCACCCGAGGGTCCGACGGCGAGGACCGCGACGAGGTCCGACGACTCGATCACTCCGGCGTGCAGGCCGGGGGCCAGGCCGAGCGTGATCGCCGTGACGTTGCAGCCGGGGACGGCGATGCGCCGCACTCCGGCGAGCGCCTCGCGCTGCTTGCGTCCGCCGCCGCCGATCAGCAGCTCCGGCAGCCCGTAGGGCCAGGCCCCGGCGAAGTCGCCCCCGTAGAAGTCGGCCCAGTCCTGCGGGTCGGTCAGGCGGTGGTCGGCGCCGCAGTCGACGACGAGGACGTCCTCGGGGAGGGTCGCGGTGATCTCGCCCGACTTCCCGTGCGGGAGGGCGAGGAAGACGACGTCGTGCCCGGCGAGGTTCCCGGTCGTCGTGTCGACGAGGACGAGGTCGCGGAGCGAGCGGAGGTGCGGGTGCACGGCGATGAGGGGCTGACCCGCGTTGGCGTGCGCCGTCACCGTGCGCACCTCGAACTCGGGGTGGTCGGCGAGCAGTCGCAGCAGCTCGCCGCCCGCGTAGCCGCTCGCACCGGCCACCGCCACGGAGAAAGTCATGCCCGAGAGCCTAGCCGGTGCGGGTGCGGGGCCCCGCCCGGCCGAGCCGGACGGGACCCCCGGCCTCACTCGCGGAGTCGGGCGCCGAAGCGCTCCGCCGCCACGGCCACGCCGTTCTCCTTCGCGGCCGTCGCCTCGGCCGCGGTGAGCGTGCGGTCCGGCGCGCGGAAGCGCAGCGCGAACGTCAGCGACTTCGTCCCCTCGGCGAGCCCGGTGCCGCGGTAGTCGTCGACCAGGCGGATCGCCTCGAGCAGCTCGCCCGCCCCCTCGGCGACGGCGGCGCGCACGTCGGCGGCCGCGGTGCCGACCGGTACGACGAGCGAGAGGTCCTGGGTCGCGGCGGGCAGCGCGCCCACCGGGCGGGCAACGACGACCCTCCCGGCCCGCGCGAGCAGCGGCTCCAGGTCGAGCTCGACCACGGCGACGCGGCGCGGCAGGTCGAGCTCCTCGGCGAGCGCCGGGAGCAGCTCCCCCGCGTGGCCGATGACCGCGCCGTCGAGGACGACCTCGGCGGTGCGACCCGGGTGCAGCGCGGCGTGGGCCCCCTGGCGCAGCACCAGCTCGGTGCCGGTCGCCGCGGAGACCTCGCGGACCACGTCGAGGGCGTCGCGCCAGTCGACGTCACGGCCGGCGACACCGGGCTGGCGCACGACGGCGGCACCCGTGAGCAGCGCCGCGAGGTGCCGCGGCTGCGGTGGGATGCCCGCGTTCAGCTCGGCCTCGACCTCCGCGGACGGACGCGCCCCGCCCGCAGGGAGCGCCCCGGAGCCGAACGGGCCGCCGGCGGCCGGGAGGAAGACGGAGCCGATCTCGTAGACCGCGAGATCCGTCAGGCCGCGCGAGCGGTTGCGGGCCGCGACCTGCACGAGACCCGGCAGCAGAGAGATCCGCAGCTGGCCCGCGGTCGCGTCGAGCGGGTTGGCGAGCGTGATCTGCTCCTGCGGCTCCCCGTCGACCGAGCCGAGCCGGTCGTTGATCGAGCGCGAGAGGAACGGGTACGAGAGCACCTCGGTCAGACCCGCGGCGGCGAGCGCCTGGGCGAGGGTGCGGCGCAGCCTCTGGCCCGGGGTCAGACCGCGGCCGGGAGGCGCGACGGGCAGGATCGCCGGGATGCGGTCGTACCCGGTGATGCGGGCGACCTCCTCCGCGAGCGAGGCGCGGTCGACGAGGTCCGGGCGCCAGCTCGGCGGAGTCACCAGCAGGCCCGCTCCGCCGGCCTCGACGGAGGCGCCGATCTCGACGAGCGCGCCGCGGATCTCCTCCGGGGTGTACTCCACGCCGATGAGGCCTGCGACGTAGCCGTCCGGCAGCTCGACCGGCTCCGCCGTGCGCGGGTCGGCCAGGACCGAGCCGAGCTCGTCCGCCGTGCCGCCGGCGAGCTCCACCAGCAGCTGCACCGCCCGGGCCGCGGCGACCGAGGCCACCTCGGGGTCGACGCCGCGCTCGAAGCGCCGCGACGCCTCGCTCGGCAGCTTGTGCCGGCGAGCCGTCCGGGCGATCGAGACCGGGTCGAAGTTCGCCGCCTCGAGCAGGACGTCGGACGTGGCGTCCGAGATCTCGGTGCGCGCGCCCCCCATCACTCCGGCGAGGCCGATCGCCCCGCCGTCGTCGGCGATGACGAGGTCCTCCGCGTGCAGGCGCCTGGTCTGGCCGTCGAGCGTCTCGAGGGTCTCCCCCGGCGCGGCGCGCCGCACCACGATGCCGCCCTGCAGGGTCGCCAGGTCGTAGCCGTGCAGCGGCTGGCCCAGCTCGAACATCACGTAGTTGGTGATGTCCACGACGAGCGAGATCGAGCGGACGCCGGCCAGGCGCAGTCGCGCGAGCATCCACGGCGGCGTCGGTCGCGAGACGTCGACGCCCCGGACGACGCGCGTGACGAACACGGAGGCGCCGACACGGCCGCGGATCGGCGCCTCGTCGGCCACGGACACGGGGAAGACGGGCGCCGTCTCCGTGCGCTCGTGCGGAGGGAGCGCCCGAGCGGGGTCGCGGAAGGCGGCTCCGGTGGCGTGGGCGTACTCGCGGGCGATGCCGCGGATCGAGAAGGCGTAGCCGCGGTCGGGCGTCACGTTGACCTCGACCGCGGCGTCGTCGAGACCGAGGAGCGCGACGGCGTCCGTGCCCGGCTCCGGGTCGAGCCCGAGCGAGGCGAGGCGGAGGATGCCCTCGTGGTCGTCCCCGAGGCCGAGCTCGCGGCTCGAGGCGATCATCCCGTCGGACACGTGCCCGTAGGTCTTCCGCGCGGAGATCGGGAACGGCCCGGGCAGGACCGCACCCGGCAGGGACACGACGACCTTGTCGCCGGCCGCGAAGTTGTGGGCTCCGCAGACGATGCCGCGGACGTCCTCTCCGCCGTCGGCGGCCCGCCCGCCCTCCGGAGCCACGCGGACGTGGCACCAGTTGATGGTCTTGCCGTTCTTCTGCGGCTCCGGAGCGAGGTCGAGCACCTCGCCGACGACGACAGGGCCGGTCACCTCGAAGCGGTGGACGTCCTCCTCCTCCAGGCCGACCGACACCAGGGCCGCGTGCACGGACTCCGTCGTGACGTCCTGCTCGAGGTCGACGTACTCCCCCAGCCAGCTCAGCGGGATGCGCATCAGATCACCATCCCGTACTGCTCGCTGAAGCGGACGTCGCCCTCGACCATGTCGCGCATGTCCTTCACGTCGTTGCGGAACATCAGGGTCCGCTCGATCCCCATGCCGAAGGCGAACCCGGAGTACTCCTCCGGGTCGATCCCGGCCGCGCGCAGCACGTTCGGATTCACCATGCCGCAGCCGCCCCACTCGATCCAGCGGGCACCGCCGACGAAGGTCGGGTGCCAGACGTCCAGCTCGGCGCTGGGCTCGGTGAAGGGGAAGTAGTTCGGGCGCAGGCGGATGCGCGCGTCGTCGCCGAAGAGGATCCGCGCGACGTGCTCGAGGGTGCCGCGCAGGTGCGCCATGGTCAGGCCGCGGTCGACGGCGAGGCCCTCGAACTGCGTGAACACGGGCGTGTGCGTCGCGTCGAGCTCGTCGGTGCGGTACACCCGTCCGGGAGCGATCACGTAGAGCGGCAGCGGGCGCTCGAGCATCGAGCGGATCTGCACCGGCGAGGTGTGCGTGCGCAGCACCAGGTGCGAGTCGACGGGGTCGACGAAGAAGGTGTCCTGCATGGCTCGGGCCGGGTGGTCCTCGTCGAAGTTCAGGGCGTCGAAGTTGAACCACTCGTTCTCGAGCTCCGGCCCCTCCGCGATCTCCCAGCCCATCCCGACGAACACGTCGGCGATCGACTCCTGGAGCAGCGAGAGGGGGTGGCGGGCGCCGCGGCGCACGAAGCTGGCACCGGCGGTGACGTCCACGCGCTCGGCCTCGAGCGCGGCCGCGTCCTCGGCCTCGACGAGCTCGGCCTCGCGGGCGGCGTAGGCGTCGCCCACCTGCTTGCGGGCACCGCCGACGAGCTTGCCGGACGCCGCCTTGTGCTCGGGCGGGACGGAGCGCATCCGCGCGTTGAGGCGGGCGAGGGCGGACCCCTCGCCGAGGTGGGCGGCTCGGGCGGACTTCAGAGCGGCGGAGTCGCCCGCCGCGCCGATGGCGGCGAGGGCGTCGGCGACCGCCGCGGAGACGGCCTCATCGGTGATCGGGTTGCTGTCTGACACGATCCCCCAGTGTAGGCGAGGGCCTCCGCCCCCTCCCGCCGCCCGCGCGCGGTGCTCGTCGCGCTCGCCCGCGGCCAGGCCACCGTCTGCGCCGACGGCCCTCGAAGCCCCGCCGCCGGCGCTGCTCGACCAGCAGGGGCGGGGTTCTCGCTACGCCGGGGTCGGAGGCTGCTCGACCGGCAGGAGGGGGGGCACCGCCGGGCGGGAGGACGAGAAGACGCCCGGATCGATCGCGACTCCCCGATCACCACCGCCTCCGCGTCGACGACGCCGGAGCGGAGCACCACCGCTCGATGCGCTGAGCGATCGCCGGACCCTCGAGGCGAACGGAGGAATCGCGTGCGAGCGATTCCTCCTAGCCGGACGCAGGACGCTCTGCGGAACCCGACCCCGTCAGGAAGCCGACCGCGGTGAGGATCGCCCTCGGGCGATCCTCACAGTTCAATCCTGCACAGCGATCAGCTGCGTGTCCGTCTGCGCGCGGGCTGCGGGGTGGCCGCCGATGGTGCGGCCGCCGCGTCCGCCGCTCTTCGTGCGGATCTCGATCCACTTCGCCAGCCCCGAGAGGAGGAGGCAGATGCCGATGTAGATCGCTCCGATGACGATCGCCGCCGGGATGATCGGGCTGTCGAGGCTCGACTGGTTGCCCAGGTAGCGCGCGTAGTACAGCAGCTCGTTGTAGGTGATGATCGAGCCGAGCGCCGTGTCCTTGAGGGCGACGACGAGCTGGGCGATGATCACGGGCAGCATCGAGCGGATCGCCTGGGGGAACAGGATGAGCCGCATCACGCCGGACTTGCGCAGGCCGATCGCGTAGCCCGCCTCCTTCTGTCCTCGCGGGAGGGCTTCGATGCCGGCGCGGAAGATCTCGGAGAAGACGGAGCCGTTGTAGAGGGTCAGGGCGATGACGACGGCGAGGTAGGGGCTGAGCTTGAGGCCAGCGAACGGCAGGCCGTAGTACATCAGCATCATCAGGATCAGGACGGGGATCGCCCGGAACAGCTCGATGAAGAGCGTGACGGGGACCTTGATCCAGCGCCGGTCCGAGAGCCGGCCGATCGCCAGGAGGAGGCCGAGGACGAGGCTGGCGACGCCCGCCGTGGCGAAGGCCGCGAGCGTGCGGCCGAGGGCGCCGCCGATGCTCTGCCAGACCAGCGGGTAGCCGAACGCGCGCCACTTGGAGGCGTCGAACTGGCCGGACTCCGCGAAGCGCCAGACCACGAAGCCGAGGAACGCCGCGATCAGCAGGACGACGACGACGCCGATGACGCGGTTGCGCACGACGGCCCGGGGGCCGGGGTTGTCGAAGAGGACGGAGCTCATCGGGCGACCCTCCACTTCTTCTCGAGCTGACGTTGGACGAGCGAGAGCAGGGTGACCAGGACCACGAAGACCAGGGCCACCCAGAGGACGACGATGAGGCTGTTCTCGCCGCGCTCGTTGAGGACGCGGACGATGGTGCCCGCCTCCGCGACCGAGAAGCCGGCGGCGACGGTGGTGTTCTTCAGCAGCGCGATCAGGACGCTCATGAGCGGCGGGATCACGGAGCGGAAGGCCTGGGGCAGGACGACCTGCGTCATCGTGAGGCCGAAGTCGAGGCCGATCGCGCGGGCGGCCTCGGCCTGGCCGATCGGCACGGTGTTGATGCCCGAGCGCAGCACCTCCGCGACGTAGGTCGCGGTGTAGAGGCTGAGGGCGCAGATCGCCAGGTTCGTGTAGTCCACCTGCGGCAGGTCGAGCTTGGGGTAGCCGAAGGCGAAGAAGAACATCACCAGCGTGAGCGGGGTGTTCCGGATGGTGTTCACGTACACCGTGCCGACCGCGCGGGCGATCGGGACGGGCGAGACGCGCATCGCGCCGACCACCGTGCCGATCAGCAGGGCGAACACGAGCGAGACGCTGAAGAGGATCAGGGTGTTGCCGAAGGCCGGGACGTAGACGTCGAGGTTGTTCAACAGGACATCCATGCGGCTGGCCCTTCTGTCGGAGCGGTGGTGGTGGTCGAGGAGAGGGGACCCCCGGGCGGCGGTCGGGCCGCCCGGGGCGCCTCCTAGTAGTCGTTCACCGCCGGCTGGGTGACGGTCGTGCCGGACTGGCCGAGCGTCTCGTCGTAGATGGCGCTCCAGGTCTCGCCGCCGTCGGTCAGCATGCCGTTGACGAAGTGGCGCAGGGCGTCGTCGTCCTTGGGCAGGCCGATTCCGTACAGCTCGGTGCTGAAGGGCTCTCCGACGACCTTGAGCTCGTCGGGCCGCTGAGCGGCGTAGCCGATCAGGATCGCGCCGTCGGTGGTGACGGCGTCGACGGTGCCGTCGGCGAGGGCGTCCACGCACTGCGAGTACGTGTCGAACTCCTCGGTCTTCACCTCGGGGTAGTTGGTGCGGATGTTCTGGATCGGGGTGGAGCCGGTGGCCGAGCACACCGTGGTGTCGGCGGTGAGGTCGTCCGGTCCGGTGATCGTGTCGTTGTCGGCCGCGACGAGCAGCTGCTGGCCGGTCTCGAAGTAGGGTCCGGCGAAGCCGACCTGCTCCTTGCGCTTGTCGGTGATCGAGTAGGTGCCGACGTAGTAGTCGATGTCGCCGTTCACGATCGACGCCTCGCGGTTGGCCGACGGGATCGCCTTGAACTCGATGGCGTCGGCCGCGAAGCCGAGCGAGGCGGCGGTCCACTTCGCGATCTCGATGTCGAAGCCGGAGCGCTCGCCGGTCGCCGCGTCGAGGTAGCCCAGCCCCGGCTGGTCCTCCTTGACGCCGATGACGACCTTGCCGTCCGCGGTCATCGCGTCGAAGGTCGGGCTGCCCTCGAGAGTGACGTCGGAGGCGACCTCGTACGCGGAGGTCCCTCCCTCGGAGCCTCCACCGGCGCCGCCGCCGGCGGTTCCGGAGTCGCCGGAGCAGCCGGCGAGGGCGAGGGTCGCTGCTGCGAGTCCCGCGGTCATGAACATGAGCCTGGTGCGCATGATCGTCCTTCCTGGGGTTCGGCCCGCCGGAGCGGGCGATGTCAGGTCGGCTCCCGGGTCACGGGTCCGACCTGCCTGGTGGCTGCTGATCGCGCTTCTAGTGCGTGATGAGCTTGGAGAGGAAGTCCTTGGCCCGGTCGGTGCGGGGCGCGGTGAAGAACGACTCCGGGTCGGTGTCCTCGAGGATCTCGCCGTCGGCCATGAACACGACGCGGTCGGCGGCCTTCCGGGCGAATCCCATCTCGTGGGTGACGACGATCATCGTCATCCCGTCCTTGGCGAGCCCGACCATCACGTCCAGGACCTCGTTGATCATCTCGGGATCGAGCGCCGAGGTCGGCTCGTCGAAGAGCATCACCTTGGGCTTCATCGCCAGCGCCCGCGCGATCGCGACGCGCTGCTGCTGCCCGCCGGAGAGCTGGGCCGGGGTCTTGGCGGCCTGGTGGCCGACGCCGACCCGGTCGAGCAACGCCGTGGCCTGGGCCTCCGCGTCCTTGCGGGAGAGCCCGCGGACCTTGATCGGGCCGAGGGTGACGTTCTCGAGGATCGTCTTGTGCGCGAAGAGGTTGAACGACTGGAAGACCATCCCGACGTCGGCGCGGAGCGCGGCGAGGCCCTTGCCCTCCTCCGGGAGCTTCTGCCCGTCGATGGTGATGGTGCCGCCCGAGATCGTCTCGAGCCGGTTGACCGTGCGGCAGAGCGTCGACTTGCCGGATCCGGAGGGGCCGAGGACCACGACGACCTCGCCCCGGTGCACCGTCAGATCGATGTCCTTCAGAGCCTGGAAGTCGCCGTAGTGCTTCTGCACCCCGGAGAGGACGACGAGGGGTTCACCGGCGGGAGCGGCGGCGCGCTCGTCTTGCGGGGCTGTGACCATGCCGTCAGAGAAGCACACGGGGATGGGCCGGTCAAATCATGAGGGAATTCTTAACCGAAGGGTAACAACGCGCCCTGTTCCCCAGGTTCGCAGCACCCTCGGCCCGGTTCCTCTCAGGAACGCAGCGCGAAGGCGCTCTCGTACAGGCAGACGGAGGCCGCGGTCGCGAGGTTGAGCGACTCCGCCGCCCCGTAGATGGGCACCGCGACCACGCCGTCGACGAGGGCGAGCGACTCGTCCTCGAGGCCGCGCGCCTCGTTGCCGAAGACCCAGACGGTCGGCTGGGCGAGGTCCCCGCGGGCGCGGACGTCGAGCAGGTCCTCCCCCTTCACGTCGGCCGCGACGGAGCGCAGTCCCACGCCGCGGAGCCGGCCCAGCACGTCGGCGAGGTCGGCGCCGACCGCGACCGGGAGGTGGAAGAGCGAGCCGGTCGTGGAGCGCACGACCTTGGGGTTGTAGAGGTCGACCGAGCGGCCGGACAGCACGACCGCGTCAGCGCCGGCGGCGTCGGCGGCACGGATGATCGTGCCGAGATTGCCCGGATCGCGGACCTCCTCGAGCACCGCCACGAGGCGCGGCTCGGAGGCGACGACGTCCTTGAGCGACGTGGGGAACTGACGGCAGACCGCGACGAAGCCCTGCGGAGTGACGGTGTCGGCCATCGCGTCGAGGACGTCCTCGGTCACGTACTCGATCTCCACCTCCGCCTCGGCGGCCGCGGCGACGATCTCGGGGTGCCGCTCCAGAGCGGTCGGAGTCGCGAACGACTCGACGATCAGCTCCGGTCGGTACTGCAGCGCCTCGGAGAGTGCCTGCGGGCCCTCGAGGAGGAAGAGCCCCGTCTCGAGCCGGGCCGGGCGGCGGGTGAGCTTCGCCACGGAGCGGACACGGGGAGAGCGGGGGTTGTCGAGCATGCGGCGAGCCTATCGGCGCGGTGATCGCCGCCCCCGCAGACACGGCGCGGGAGGGCCTGCGGACGACGGAGGGGGCCGCGACCTCTCGGTCGCGACCCCCTCCGGGAAGCCGTGCTGACTACGCTGCGGCCTTGGGCGCCGAGGTGTCGGCGGGCAGCGCGCTCTTCGCGGTCGCGACGAGCGAGGCGAACGTGGCCGGCTCGGTGATCGCGAGGTCCGCGAGGATGCGGCGGTCGACCTGGACGCCGGCCAGGGCGAGGCCCTGGATGAAGCGGTTGTAGGTCAGGCCGTTCGCGCGGGACGCGGCGTTGATGCGCTGGATCCAGAGACGACGGAACTCGCCCTTCTTGGCGCGGCGGTCGCGGTACGAGTAGACGAGGGAGTGGGTGACCTGCTCCTTCGCCTTGCGGTAGAGGCGCGACCGCTGGCCGCGGTAGCCCGAGGCGCGCTCGAGGATGACGCGACGCTTCTTGTGGGCGTTGACGGCCCTCTTCACTCTTGCCATTGCTGTTTCTTCCTATCGATCCGTGTCGGCTGAGTAGCGACCACGCGGCGCAGCGGGCTGCGCCGGCGGTGGGCTACAGACCGAGAAGCTTCTTGGCGACCTTGGCGTCCTGCGGGGCGAGGACCTGGTCCTGGTTGAGGCGGCGCGTGCGAACGCTGGACTTGGACTCCAGGTTGTGGCGCATGCCGGCCTGCTGCTTCATGACCTTGCCGGAGCCGGTCACCTTGAAGCGCTTCTTGGCACCCGAGTGGGTCTTCATCTTGGGCATGTTCTCTCCTTGTGAACGTCACTCCGCGCTCGGCGGGGCGAAACCGGTGCCCCGCGAGCGGGGCGTCCACCGGCCCCGAGGCCGGGGCGGCGAAGTACTAGACGGACTCGGCCTCGGCCGTGTCCTCGGGGGTGTTGGCCTCGCGACGAGCGGCGCGGACCGCATTGGCCTCGGCCTTCGCCTCGGACTTGTTCTTCAGCGGGCCGATGACCATCACCATGTTGCGACCGTCGATGGTCGGGGTGGACTCGACCTGGCCGAACTCGGCGACGTCCTCCGCGAAGCGCTGGAGCAGACGGACGCCCATCTCGGGGCGCGACTGCTCGCGACCGCGGAAGAGGATCATCGCCTTGACCTTGTCGCCGGCCTTCAGGAAGCCCTCGGCGCGCTTGCGCTTGGTCTCGTAGTCGTGCTTGTCGATCTTCAGGCGGAAACGGACCTCCTTGAGGATCGTGTTCGCCTGGTTGCGACGGGCTTCCTTGAGCTTCTGAGCCTGCTCGTACTTGAACTTCCCGTAGTCCATGATCTTGGCTACGGGCGGCTTGGAGTTGGGGGCGACCTCGACCAGGTCCAGGTCTGCGTCCTGCGCGAGTCGCAGGGCGACCTCGATCTTGACGACGCCGACCTGTTCTCCTGCGGGACCCACGAGGCGGACCTCGGGGACGCGGATACGGTCGTTGGTACGGGGATCGCTGATTGCGTTTCTCCTCTGATCTCGGTGAGTGCAGCTGCGCTGCCGGAGTCTTCTCCAGCGCACCCGAGAGAGGTGATCGTCCCGTCCACGTCGTGCCTGCAGCACGGCGCTCGCACCCTGTGACGCGATTCCCGAGGCGGACCTCGAGAGCCGCAGCCCTGCCTCCGGTGGTCTGACGACCCTCGGGGGCGGAGTGCTTCTGACCCGGTAACCTTGTGAAGCGGTCAAGCGCGGGTGGGAGAATCTCCACTTTCGAACCGAGGACATGCCTCGGAGCCCGGACAACCATAGCAGACCGGCGGCCCGCCCGACAGAGCGGATCCGGCCGCCCCTCGATCCGCTGCTCCGGCGGCCGCGCCCCTCCACCACGCACGACGAACGAAGGACCCATGGCCCAGTACGACGACGACTACACGCGACGATTCGGCGAGGACGGCGGAGCCTCCGACGTGGAGGCCGCCCGCGACATCGCGGAGGTCCCGGCGGTGGAGATCATCACCACCGCCGCCGTGCACCTGATGAGCGCGGCCGCCGTCAAGTGCGGACTCGCCGACGAGCCCGGAGCGCAGGTCGACCTCGACGAGGCGCGCAAGCTCATCAACGCGCTCGCGGGCCTGGTCACGGCCGGGGCGCCCGACATCAGCGACATGCACGCCCGGAGCCTGCGCGACGGCCTCCGCACCCTCCAGCTCGCGTTCCGTGAGGCGTCCCCCATCGCCGACCCGATCGGCAAGGGCCCGGGCGAGAAGTGGACCGGCCCGGTCACCTGATCGGGGGTCAGTGGGCGGCGGCGAGCTGCAGCGTCATCGAGTCGACGCGCTGCGCGACGGTCTCGTCGGCCGCCCACCGCTCCCCCAGGCGCGCGACGAGGGCGCCGAGCGCGTCCTGATCGAGCCCCGGGCGCAGGCTCAGGACCACCACGAGCTCGGGGCCCGCGAGGCGCTGCTCCGGGTCTCCCGCGCGCACCTCGAGCGAGGCGACCGCCCGCTCCCCCTCCGCAGCCGCGCGCAGAGCCCGGAGCACCTCCGCATCGGCGGGGGCCGGCCGCCAGTCGCCGCCCTCCGCGATCGCCCAGAGCGCCGGGCGCCGGACCGCGAACTCCCGCTCGGACGCGGGGTCGAGGACCATCACCTCGGTGCCCTCCGCGACGGCCGCCAGGGCCGCACGGCGCCCGTCGACCGGGACGGGACGGGCGGCCGGGTCCCATCGGCGCATGCTCTCGACGCCGCTGAAGACAGGGAGCACCGTGCGGCCGTCGGGTCCGGCGACCGTGACGATCGCGAGCTCCTGCGTCTTGTCCGCCCGGAGTCCCCCGACCCCCTCCGCCTCCTCGCCGAGGCGGGCGACCAGCGGGATGAGCAGGCGGGACGTGCGGATCGCGTCGACCACGGCCTCCGGGCCGCGAGTGCCACCGGCGAAGGACTCGAGCGCGGCGACCAGCGCCTCCGGGGCGCTTCCGTCGTCCTCCGGCGCTGCGCTCGGCTCGAAGTGCCGGCCCGCCCAGGGGGTGCCGGCCGAGTCGGTCAGATGCGCCGGGAGCGGGCGGGGCTCACTCGGATGCGACATCCAGGGCCTCCGCGAGCGTGAACGCGCCCGCGTACAGCGCCTTGCCGACGATCGCGCCCTCGAGCCCCTGGGGCACGAGGTCGCGCAGAGCGGCGATGTCGTCGAGGTTCGAGATGCCGCCCGAGGCGATCACGGGGCGGTGGGTGCGGGCCATGACCTGCTCGAGGAGCTCGAGGTTCGGGCCCTTGAGCGTGCCGTCCTTCGTGACGTCGGTGACGACGTAGCGGGTGCAGCCGGCCTCCTCCAGGCGGTCGAGGACCTGCCAGAGGTCGCCGCCCTCCTTGGTCCAGCCGCGCGCGGCGAGCGTGGTGCCCCGGACGTCGAGACCGACGGCGATCTGGTCGCCGTACTGCGCGATGACGCTCGCGGCCCACTCGGGGTTCTCGAGCGCCGCGGTGCCGAGGTTGATGCGCTTCGCGCCGGCGCTCAGCGCGGACTCGAGGCTGCGGTCGTCGCGGATCCCGCCGGAGAGCTCGACGTTGACGCCCTTCACCTGCCGGATGACCTTCTTCATGATGCCGTGGTTGTCGCCGCGGCCGAAGGCGGCGTCGAGGTCGACGAGGTGGATCCACTCCGCGCCCTGGTCGGCCCAGTCGCCCGCGGCGTCGATCGGGTCGCCGTAGTTGGTCTCGGTCCCGGCCTCGCCCTGCGTGAGCCGCACGGCCCTGCCGCCCGCCACGTCGATCGCGGGCAGGAGGACCAGGCCCGGGGCCTTGGTGAACTCGCTCATCGTCATCCTCAGTCTCGGAGCCGGTGCCGGCCCCTGGAGGCGCCGACCACCGGCCGATCCTAGTTCGTGCGGAGGGTGCCCAGCCAATTGGCCAGCAGCCGGAGCCCGGCGGCCCCCGACTTCTCGGGGTGGAACTGCGTGGCCGAGAGCGGCCCGTTCTCGACCGCGGCGATGAAGGGGCCTCCGTGATCGGCCCAGGTGACCGCGGGACGCGGGAACGGGGGCATCACGTCGAGCGACCACTCGCGGGCGCCGTAGGAGTGCACGAAGTAGAAGCGCTCCTCGGCGATGCCGTCGAAGAGCACCGAGCCCTCGGGAGCGGAGACGGTGTTCCAGCCCATGTGCGGGACGACCTCGGCCGGGAGGAGGTCCACCGTCCCCGGCCACTCGCCCAGGCCCTCGCTCTCGACCCCGCGCTCGACGCCGCGCTCGAAGAGCACCTGCATCCCGACGCAGATGCCCAGGACGGGGCGCCCGCCGGCGAGGCGCTTCTCGATGATCTCGCCGCCGCGGGCGCGGGTCAGCGCCGACATCACGGCGTCGAAGGCGCCGACGCCGGGCACGAGGAGGCCGTCCGCCTCCAGCGCCCGCTGCCGGTCCCCCGTCAGCTCGACGTCGGCCCCGGCGAGCTCGAGCGCCTTGACGGCGGAGTGCACGTTCCCCGAGCCGTAGTCGTAGACCACGACGGAGGGGCGGGCCGAGCTCACAGCGCGCCCTTCGTCGACGGCACGCCGGAGACGAGCGGGTCGAGGGCCTTGGCCTGACGGAAGGCGCGGGCGAACGCCTTGAACTCCGCTTCGGCGATGTGGTGCGGGTCCCTGCCGCCGAGCACCGTGACGTGCACGGTGAGGCCGGCGTTGAACGCGATCGCCTCGAAGACGTGGCGCACCATCGACCCGGTGAAGTGGCCGCCGATCAGGTGCAGCGCGAAGCCCTCCGGCTCGCCGGTGTGCACGACGTAGGGGCGCCCCGAGATGTCGACGACCGCCTGCACGAGCGCCTCGTCGAGGGGGACGAGCGCGTCGCCGAAGCGTGAGATCCCGGCCTTGTCGCCGAGAGCCTGTCGGATGGCCGTGCCGAGTACGATGCCGATGTCCTCCGCGGTGTGGTGGATGTCGATCTCGATGTCGCCGCGGGCCCGGACGCGCAGGTCCGTGAGCGAATGCTTCGCGAACGCCGTCAGCAGGTGGTCGAAGAAGGGCACGCCGGTCTCGAGATCGGCGACGCCCGTGCCGTCGAGGTCGAGGGAGAGCTCGATGCTCGACTCGCTGGTGGCACGGCTGAGGGAGGCGGTGCGCCCGGGTGCGGCGCTCGGGGAGGTCATGCCTCCCAGTCTATTCGCGCCGCGTCGCCGCCCCCGGGCGGAGCTCACTCGCGCGAGAGCGCCACCGTGGGGTCGGCCGACGGTGCGGGGAGGGAGGCGAGCGCCTCGAGGAACGCGGTCGTCTCCTCCTCGGTGCCGGCGCTGACACGGAGGTGGTTCGGGATGCCGACGTCGCGGATGAGGACGCCGCGGGCGAGCAGGCCCTCGAACACGGCGGCCGGATCCGCGACACCGCCGAAGAGGACGAAGTTGCTGCCGGTCGCGTACGGGCGGTAGCCGAGGGCGCGCAGTCCGTCGATCATCCGGTCGCGCTGCACGATGATCTCGCCGACCATGGCGAGCATCTCGTCGGCGTGAGCGAGGGCGGCGGTCGCGGCGGCCTGGGTGAGGGCCGACAGGTGGTACGGGAGGCGGACGAGGCGGAGCGCGTCGATCACCGCGGGGTCGGCGGCGAGGTAGCCCAGGCGGACACCGGCGAAGGCGAAGGCCTTGCTCATGGTGCGGGACACGAGCAGGCGCGGTCGCCCGGGGAGGAGGCTCAGCGCGGTGGGAGCGCCCCTGCCGGCGAACTCGGCGTACGCCTCGTCGACGACGACGATGCCGTCGGTCGCGTCGTAGACCGCCTCGATCACGGCGAGGTCGAGCGGCGTCCCGGTCGGGTTGTTCGGCGCGCAGAGGAAGACGATGTCGGGCCAGGCCCGGCGCACCTGCTCCGCGGCGTGCTCGGCTCCGATCTCGAACTCCGCCTCGCGCGGAGCGGGGATCCACTCCGTTCCGCTCCCCGACGCGAGGATCGAGTACATCGAGTAGGTGGGCGCGAACCCCAGCAGCGAGCGCCCGGGACCGCCGAACGCCTGAAGGACGTGCTGGAGCACCTCGTTCGATCCGTTCGCAGCCCACACGCCGTCCGCGGTGAGCCCGTGACCGAGGTAGCCGGCGAGGGAGTCGCGCAGCTCTCGGAACTCGCGGTCGGGGTACCGGTTGACGGTGCGCAGCGCCTCCGTGACCCGCCCGACGATGTCGGCGATCACGTCGTCCGGGACCGGGTGGGTGTTCTCGTTGACGTTGAGGGCGACGGGCACGACCGCCTGGGGTGCGCCGTACGGGTGCTTGCCTCGGAGGTCGTCGCGGAGGGGCAGGTCGTCGAGAGTCGTCACCAGGGAATGGTAGCGAAGCGCCCGACGCGGACGACCGGGCAGCCCGGCTCAGCGAGCGATGTCGTACTCGGCCGGGACGGCGAGGCGCTGCCCGGGCTCGACGCCCGCGCTCGAGAGCTGGTTGAGGGAGAGGATGTCGTCGACCACGTCGCGCGGGTCCGCCTGCGGGGCGAGCTCCTCGGCGAGCGACCAGAGCGACTCGCCCGCGTGGACGGTGACGTACTGGAACTCGACTGCAGCGGCGTCGCTCGACGCGACCGCTCCACCGCCGTTGAGCCCGAAGGCGAAGGCGCCCGCCACGATCGGCAGGGCCCCCAGAGCGGCCACCACGGCGCGGCCGCGGCGCGTGAGGCGCAGACGGGTGCGGACGATGCGCGCCTCGCCGAACGCGTTCATCGGCTCGGGAGCGGACGGCAGTACCTCGACGGGCCGGGCCGCGGACGAGCGCTGGAGCGGGCGGGAGGTGAGCTGTGCGGTCATGGGATCGCTCCTTTCAACAGGGATTCGGGGAGGCCCTCGGCCGGGAGGGCCGCCCCGAACGCCTGTACCGAACATATCTTCGAACGATGAAGCGGTCAAGAGACCGTTTCGGCTGATCCGCGGGCGGACTCGCGCGCGACACACTCGAACGAATGTTCCGAGTCGTGAGTTCCGGCGGATACAGTTTCGAGAGCCTGGTCGTAGTAGAGCAGCGACCACCGACATTCCTTGTCGGGTCGCGACCGGGCGGGCGCGCACGCGGCGTGCGCACCGGGAAGAGGGAGCATCGTGAGCGACGCGCAGAGGGCCGGGACCCCGGCCGCCAAGACGAAGGCGGCCGCGGGCCGACGCCGGAAGAGCCTGAGCGCCAAGCAGCTCGCGATCCTCGACGCGATCCAGCGCTCGGTGTCGAGCCGCGGCTACCCGCCGAGCATGCGCGAGATCGGCGACGCGGTCGGCCTCGCCTCGCTGTCGAGCGTCACCCACCAGCTCAACCAGCTCGAGCTCAGCGGCTACCTGCGCCGTGACCCGAACCGGCCCCGCGCCCTCGAGATCCTCATCGACGTCCCCAGCTCGACGGAGGACGACGGGTCGTTCGAGTCGACCGCGACGGTCGGCGACGCGGCGATGGTCCCCCTCGTCGGCCGGATCGCGGCGGGTGTGCCGATCATGGCCGACCAGCAGATCGACGAGGTGTTCCCGCTTCCCCGGCAGCTCGTCGGCAAGGGCGAGCTCTTCATGCTCAAGGTCGTCGGCGAGTCGATGATCGACGCCGCGATCTGCGACGGTGACTGGGTCGTGGTCCGCTCGCAGCGCACCGCCGAGAACGGCGAGATCGTAGCGGCCATGCTCGACGGCGAGGCCACCGTCAAGGTGCTGCGCCAGCGCGACGGCCACACCTGGCTGCTGCCCCGCAACTCCAACTTCGAGCCGATCCTCGGCGACGAGGCCGAGGTGCTCGGGAAGATCGTGGCGGTCCTCCGCTCGGTCTGACACCGGGAACGCAGGAGGGGCCCGACCGGCGTGCAGCCGGCCGGGCCCCTCCTGCGTTCGACGGGCACCGGCGATCGGGGCGCGCGCCCCTCCGTCGCGGTCACGGGAAGGCGGAGGAAGGCCGCCGAAACCCCGTCGCCGAACCCTCCGGCCGCCGCCGGTCGGTGGTGCGGGACGCCGCACCCCCTCCCGGATGCGCCGAGCGCCCGCCTCCCGGACGGGGAGACGGGCGCTCGGGTGGTGGCGATCAGGCCTCGACGGCCGCGCGCGGAACCGCGAACTCGGCGAGCGAGCCCGCCAGGTCGGCGTGCACGAGGGCGACCACGTGGGTGCCGCCCTCGACGTACTGCGTCGACAGGATCCGGCCGCTGCGGTGCAGATGCGAGATCACGTCGCCCCGGTCGTACGGCACGAGCAGGTCGATCTCGACGTCCGGCTCGGGCAGGATCTCGGCGATCCGCGCCTCCAGCTCGTCGATGCCCTCGCCGCTGCGCGCCGACACGAAGACCGCGTCGGGAGCGAGACCGCGCAGCACCAGCCGCGTGCCCTCGTCCACCAGATCGGCTTTGTTGAAGGCGATGATCTCGGGGATGCTGCGGGCGCCCACCTCGCCGATCACGTCGCGCACGGTGGCGATCTGCCCGGCCGGATCGGGGTGGGAGGCGTCCACGACGTGGACGATCACATCGGAGTCCGCGACCTCCTCGAGCGTCGACCGGAAGGCCTCGACGAGCTGGTGCGGAAGCGCTCGCACGAAGCCGACCGTGTCGGCGAGCGTGTAGAGGCGCCCGTCCTTCGTCTGGGCCTTGCGGACGGTGGCGTCGAGGGTCGCGAAGAGCGAGTTCTCGACGAGGACGCCCGCGTGCGTCATCCGGTTCAGCAGGCTCGACTTGCCGGCGTTCGTGTACCCCGCGATCGCCACCGAGGGGACGGCGTTGCGCTTGCGGTTCGCGCGCTTGGCCTCGCGGGCGGGCTTCATCGCCGTGATCTGCTTGCGCAGGCGCGCCATGCGGGTGTGGATGCGGCGACGATCGAGCTCGATCTTCGTCTCACCCGGACCGCGCGAGCCCATTCCGGCTCCCGCGCCCACCTGGCCGCCGGCCTGGCGGGACATGGACTCGCCCCAGCCGCGCAGTCGCGGGAGCAGGTACTCGAGCTGCGCGAGCTCGACCTGCGCCTTGCCCTCACGGCTCTTCGCGTGCTGGCTGAAGATGTCGAGGATCACCGCGGTGCGGTCGATCACCTTGACCTTCACCACGTCCTCCAGCGCACGCCGCTGGCTCGGTGCGAGCTCGGTGTCGGCGACGACCGTGTCCGCGCCGAGGGCCGCGACGAGCCCCGCGAGCTCCTGGGCCTTGCCCTTGCCGAGGTAGGTGCTCGGATCGGGGTGCGGGCGGCGCTGGAGCAGGCCGTCGAGGACCGTCGCTCCCGCCGTCTCCGCGAGCGCGGCGAGCTCGTGCAACGAGTTCTCCGCGTCCTCCAGCGAATTCTGCGAGTACACGCCGATGAGCACGACGTTCTCCAGGCGCAGCTGGCGGTACTCGACCTCCGTGACGTCCTCGAGCTCGGTCGAGAGGCCGGCGACGCGTCGCAGCGCCTGCCGGTCGTCGCGGTCGAACTGCTCGCCGTCGCTGTTCTCGCCCTCGTGGCCGGCGCTCTGCAGCGCCTGGGCTCCACCCGCGACGAAGCGCGAGTACCCTGCCGAACGCGACTGCGCGTTCGCCAGGACCCTCGAGACGACGTCCACGGCCTCGGTCGTGTCGGTCTCGTTCAGGTCTTCCGTCATCCGGATAACACTAACTCCTCAGGTCTTGATAGGTTCACTTCTCATGGCCGCCGAGCACTACTTCTCGAGTACTCCCGACGGCGACCTCCGGCCCCGCAGGATCCAGGCCCGCCTGGCCGGCCGCGACCTCGAGGTCACGACGGCAGGAGGGGTGTTCAGCCCCGGTCACGTCGATCTCGGCACACGCGTCCTGCTGGACGCGGTGCCCGACGCCCCCGCTGACGGGGACCTGCTCGACCTCGGCTGCGGCTGGGGCCCGATCGCCCTCGCGCTCGCCCTCGCCTCCCCCGACGCCCGGGTGTGGGCGGTCGACGTCAACCAGCGGGCGCTCGAGCTGGTCCGTCGCAACTGCGAGGAACTCGGCGTCCTCAATGTCAACGCCGTGCTGCCCGAGGATGTTCCCGACGACGTCCGCTTCCGCACCGTGTGGTCGAACCCGCCGATCCGCATCGGCAAGGAGGAGCTGCATCTCCTGCTCGAACGCTGGCTGCCGCGGCTCGAGGAGGGCGCGGACGCCTGGCTCGTCGTGCAGCGCAACCTCGGCTCAGACTCGCTCCAGACCTGGCTGGGCGCCGCGTTCGCCGGGCGGCTCGACGTGGAGCGCGTCTCCTCGGCGAAGGGCTTCCGCGTGCTCCGGACGACCCGCCGGGCCTGACCGGGTCCTCAGTCGATCCGGATCGTCCCGGTGAAGACGAGGTCGGCCGGGCCGGAGAGCCCGACGTGCTCGCCCTCCTCCGCCGCGAACATCGTCACGCCGAGCGTGCCGCCCGGGACCTCCACGCGCCAGGCCTGCGGAGCGCGGGCTCCCGCCCAGTAGCGCACCGCCAGTGCCGCCGCTGCGGCACCCGTGCCGCAGCTCAGGGTCTCGCCGCTGCCGCGCTCGTGCACGCGCATCCGGATCCGCCCGATGCCGTCGTGGACCAGGGGCTCGCCGGGTACCACGAACTCGACGTTCGCGCCGTCCTCGGGCTCCGGGTCGAGCTGCGGGATGTAGGAGAGGTCGGCGGAGTCGAGCTCCTCGTCGTTGCTGAGGGCGACGACCACGTGCGGATTGCCGAGGTCGATCCCGAGACCGGGGCGCGCGACCTTGAGCTCCTTCGCCCGCACCAGGGGCTCGCCGCCCGCCAGCTCCCAGCGGCCGAGGTCGACCTGGAACCCGGCACCGCTGCGGGTGACGTCGCGGACGCCGGCGCGGGTGCCGATCGGCAGGGTGTCGCCGGGCTCGAGCGCCGCGAGGCCGCCCGCGAGCAGGAACGCGGCGTAGACGCGGATGCCGTTGCCGCACATCTCGGCGATCGAGCCGTCGGCGTTGCGGTAGTCCATGAACCACTCCGCCTCGCTCTCCTCGGCCAGAGCCGCGGCGCCCTCCGGGATCGCGCGGGAGCGGACGGCACGGATGACGCCGTCGGCGCCGACGCCGAAGTGGCGGTCGCAGATCATCGCGATCTGCGCGGGCGAGAGGTCGACCTCACCGTCCGGGTCGCTGAAGAGCACGAAGTCGTTGCCGGTGCCCTGGCCCTTGGTGAAGTGCAGCTCGATCGTCATGGCGCACAGCCTAGCGAGGAGCGGGAGCGGCGGCCTGGGCGGCGGAGTGCGCCCGCGACACCAGGTCCGGCGCGTCGTACGGGAGCCGGTGGGCGCCGGCGTAGCGCCGGAACCAGCTGTTCTGCCGACGTGCGTAGCGGCGCGTGAGCGCCTGCGTCGCCGCGATCGCCTCCTCCTCGCGGAGGACGCCGGCACGCTGGGCGAGCGCCTGGGCGTACCCGATGGCCCGCCCGGCGGTGACGCCGCGCTCCAGGCCGAGGGGGACGAGCCGCTCGACCTCGTCGAGCATCCCGGCCGCCCACATCCGTTCCACCCGCCGGTCGAGGCGCTGCACCAGCTCCTCCCGCGGAGCCTCGAGGAACAGGATCGAGGCGGGGCGCCACGGAACCGGCTCGTCGGACATCAGCGCGCTGTGCGTGCTCCCGCCGGTGAGCTCCGCGATCTCGAGCGCGCGGACGATGCGCCGGGCGTTGTGCGGACCGATCCGCTCGGCCACTCCGGCGTCGATCCGGCGCAACCGCTCGACGAGGGCGCCCAGGCCCTCCCGCTCGGCGGTCTCCTCGAGCCGGCGCCGGACGGCCGGGTCGGTGCCCGCGAACGAGAACTCGAAGACGACGCTGGAGACGTACAGACCGGAGCCTCCGACGAGGATCGGCGTCGCCCCGCGCGCCAGCACGCTCTCGATCACGCGCCGCGCCTCGCGCTGGTAGCGGGCGACCGACGCCTCCTCCGTCACGTCGAGGACGTCGAGCAGGTGGTGCGGGACGCCCCGACGCTCGTCGGCGGGCAGCTTCGCGGTGCCGATGTCCATCCCGCGGTAGAGCTGCATCGCGTCGGCGTTCACGATCTCAGCGGCGCCGCCGTCCTGCCGGATCGCCTCGGCGAGCTCGAGCGAGAGGTCGGACTTGCCCGTGCCGGTCGCGCCGACGACCGCGATGAGCTCCGGCGCGGTATCGGGGGCTCCGGTCTCAGCGCTCGCCATCGAGGGCGTCGTAGATCGGCGTCGTCAGCGTGCCGGCGTCGCGCACGCGCAGCGACGGCAGGCCCAGCGAGACCCGGGGCGCCCCGCTCGCGCCCGGGGCGGCCGGAACTCCGCAGGACTCGGTCTGCGCCCGGTCCCAGGCGTCGCCCGCGCGGGTGCGGCGGATGCGGAGCGGCGCGCCGTCGGGCGAATCCGCCAGGAGGTAGAAGGGGGCGGCACGGGTGACCCGGACGGAGACCACGTCTCCGGGACGCGGCTGCTCGGAGCCCTCGGGCACGTCGAAGTGCACCAGACGGCTGTCCTCGGCGCGTCCGCTCAGCCGGTGCGTCTCCGTGTCGCGACGGCCCTCGCCGGTCGCGACGAGAACCTCGACCTCTCGGCCGACGACTGCGCGGTTCTCCTGCTCGCTGATCGCGTCCTGCAGGGCGACGAGCCGCTCGTAGCGCTCCTGGACGACCGCCTTGGGGATCTGGTCGGGCAGCGTCGCGGCCGGGGTGCCGGGTCGGATGGAGTACTGGAAGGTGAAGGCGGAGGCGAAGCGGGCCGCCTCGACCACCCGCAGGGTCTCCTGGAAGTCGGCCTCGGTCTCGCCGGGGAAGCCCACGATGATGTCGGTGCTGATCGCCGCGTGCGGGATGCGATCGCGGACCCGGTCGAGGATCCCGAGGAACTTCTCGGAGCGGTAGGAGCGGCGCATCGCCTTGAGGATGCGGTCGGAGCCGGATTGGAGCGGCATGTGCAGCTGCGGCATCACCGCCGGCGTCTCGGCCATGGCGTCGATCACGTCGTCGGTGAAGGCCGCGGGATGGGGGCTCGTGAAGCGGATCCGCTCGAGCCCGTCGATGGTGCCCGCCGCGCGGAGCAGCTTCGAGAACGCCTGGCGGTCGCCGAACTCGACGCCGTAGGAGTTCACGTTCTGGCCGAGAAGGGTGACCTCGATCGCGCCGTCGTCCACGAGCGCCTGGATCTCGGCGAGCACGTCGCCGGGACGCCGGTCCTTCTCCTTGCCGCGGAGCGAGGGGACGATGCAGAAGGTGCAGGTGTTGTTGCAGCCGACCGAGATCGAGACCCAGCCGCTGTAGGTCGAGTCGCGCTTCGTGGGGAGCGTGGAGGGGAAGACATCGAGCGATTCGAGGATCTCGAGCTGCGCCTCGTCGTTGTGGCGGGCGCGCTCGAGCAGGCTCGGGAGGGCGCCCATGTTGTGCGTGCCGAAGACCACGTCGACCCACGGGGCACGGTCGAGGATGACGTTCTTGTCCTTCTGCGCGAGACAGCCGCCGACCGCGATCTGCATCCCCTCGTGTCGGCGCTTCACCGACGCGAGGTGGCCGAGGTTGCCGTAGAGCTTGTTGTCGGCGTTCTCGCGCACCGCGCAGGTGTTGATCACGACGACGTCGGCCTCGGCTCCATCGGCGGACACGTAGCCCGCCGCCTCGAGCGAACCGCTCAGCCGCTCGGAGTCGTGCACGTTCATCTGGCATCCGAACGTACGGACCTCGTAGGTCCTCGGCCGGGTCTCGGCGACGGGCGACGGGGCGGTACCGAGCGTGCTCATGGTGTGGGATTCTACGCTCCGGTCGGACCGCTCCCGGCTCGCCGTGTCAGCGGAAGCGGACGCTCGACCCCGGCTTGCGGATCGTCTCGCGGACGACGCGCTGCACGAGTCCGCCGGCGTAGCCGCGGCGCGCGAGGAATCCCGTGAGCCGGCGCTCGGCGACCTCGTCGGAGAGCGAGCGCAGGCTCGGCAGGCGCTTGCGCGCGAGCTCGAGCGCCGTGCGGTACTCGTCGTCGCCGTCCAGCTCGTCGAGCGCTGACGCGATCGCCTCGGGGTCGATCTTCCGCGCGCGCAGCTCCTGCTGGATGGAGGAGCGGCCGAGCTTCTTGCGGTCGCGGAGCGAGACGACCAGCTGCTCCGCCATGCGGAGGTCGTCGAGGTAGCCGAAGCGCGTGAAGCGCTCGAGGATCTCGAGGGCGTCCTTCTCGGCGACGCCCTCCGTGTAGAGGCGCGCCTCGACCTCGGCGACCGAGAGGCTCTTGCGGGAGAGCCCCCGTACGATCCGATCCGCGACCTGCTCGGGATCGATCTCCTCCGGGATCGCGATCGCGTCGTCGTCGTCCTCGTCGTCCGCTTTCTCGACGAACGCCGGCGTGCGCCGGGCGACGTGAGCCGAGAGCTCGGCGATCCGCTCGGAGGCCGGAGACGCGGCGCCGCCGAGGGCGGAGCCTCCCGACTCTCCTGCGACCGTCCGGGGAGCACTGGTGCTCGGCGTCCCGGCTCCGGACGGCTCCGGAAGCGACCCGGCCCCGTCGGCGTCCGGCGCCTCCGGAGCCCAGCCCTCGTCGCCCGCCGCACCCCGGTCGACCCAGGGCAGGAAGGCCACGGGGCGGCCCTTCGCCCCCTCCGCGGCCTTCTCCGCCACGGGCTAGGCGCCCTTGCGCACGGGCTGCTTGGTCTCGATCGCGACCGGCGCAGCCTCGACGGCCGCGTTCGGGTCGACGATCACGCCGAGCTTGACCAGGATGCGCTTCTCGATCTCGGCGGCCACATCGGGGTTGTCGATGAGGAACTGGCGCGCCTTCTCCTTGCCCTGGCCGAGCTGGTCGCCGTCGTAGGTGTACCAGGCGCCCGACTTGCGGACGATCTCGTGCTCGACACCGAAGTCGATCAGGCTGCCCTCGCGGGAGATGCCGACGCCGTAGAGGATGTCGAACTCGGCCTGCTTGAAGGGCGGGGCCATCTTGTTCTTCACGACCTTGACGCGGGTGCGGTTGCCGACCGCGTCGGTGCCGTCCTTCAGCGTCTCGATGCGGCGGATGTCGAGGCGGACCGACGCGTAGAACTTGAGCGCCTTGCCGCCCGCCGTGGTCTCGGGGCTTCCGAAGAAGACGCCGATCTTCTCGCGCAGCTGGTTGATGAAGATCATCGTGGTGTTCGTGGTGTTCAGTCCGCCGGTCAGCTTGCGCAGCGCCTGGGACATGAGGCGGGCCTGCAGGCCGACGTGGGAGTCGCCCATCTCGCCCTCGATCTCGGCACGCGGCACGAGGGCCGCGACGGAGTCGATCACGATGAGGTCGATCGAGCCCGAGCGCACGAGCATGTCGGCGATCTCGAGCGCCTGCTCTCCGGTGTCGGGCTGCGACACGAGGAGGGAGTCGATGTCGACGCCGAGCTTCTTGGCGTACTCGGGGTCGAGCGCGTGCTCCGCGTCGATGAAGGCGGCGATGCCGCCGTTGCGCTGCGCGTTCGCGATCGCGTGCAGCGTGAGGGTGGTCTTTCCGGAGGACTCGGGGCCGTAGATCTCGACGATGCGGCCACGCGGGAGCCCGCCGATCCCGAGCGCGACGTCGAGCGCGATCGAACCGGTCTGGATCACCTCGACGGGAGCGCGGTCGTCGCTTCCGAGGCGCATGACGGCGCCCTTGCCGAACTGGCGGTCGATCTGGGCGAGTGCGGTCTCGAGGGACTTCTCGCGGTCGGAGGAACTGGGCATGGCCGTCTCGCTCTCGTGTTCGTGGTGGTGTCGCCTACAGGCTGTCGCGACATGCCGGTGGCTGTCGGAGTGACAGTGCCGGCCGGCTGCGACAAGGCGGTGAAGCAGGTCCGTTCAGGTGTCTCCGACGGTACGCCCGACCACCGACATCGGGGCCGAGCGAGAGCGACTCCGTGGAGACGGGGCCGTTCCTGCTTCTGTGGAGGAGCCTAGACCCGTTCGAACACGGATTCGAGCACGAGCCGTCGGCGTGTCGAACACGGCTTCGGCGACGGGAGCGTCAGCGGTGGCGCTTCCGCGGATCCACGCCGTGCCACCGGGCCTCCGGGACGTCGTTGGCGCGGCAGAGGGCGAGCCAGACCTCGCGCGGCTCCGCTCCGTCCGCGAGGGCGCGCTCGGCGGTGCGGCCCCCGAGCTCGGTCAGCACGAGGTCCGAGACCAGGACACGGGCATAGGCGCCGCCGAACTCGTCGTCCACCAGCTGCCGGAACTCGCTCAAGCGCATGCGTCCACGGTAGCCGCTGCCCGGAGGCCGCACTCCCCCGGGAACGCCGAAGGGCGCCCGGCCGGAGCCTGGGCGCCCTTCGCGTGGAACGGGTGCGGTGAGTGGAGGGGACGGGGGCCGACTACTGCGTGACGAGGTCCGCGTCGAAGCCGGCGACCATGTCGGCCGGAATGGTGTCGGGGATGGTGTCGATGCCCTCGATGACGGCGAGACGATCGCCGACCTCGCGCATGATCACCGAGATGGGGGTGTCGAGGGCGTCGGCGACAGAGGCGAGGATCTCCGAGGAGGCCTCCTTCTGACCGCGTTCGACCTCGCTCAGGTAGCCGAGCGCAACGCTCGCCTTGCTCGCCACCTGACGGAGCGTACGACCTTTCTGCAGGCGAAAGTCCCTGAGGACATCGCCGATCTCCTGACGAACTAGAACCACTGGACCCTCCTTCTCCACGTCAACCGCATGTCGTGCACCTGCACCGCGAGCACGAGCGCCGGAGATTCTCCGGAGCGGGTGATCGGGGGGCTGGGACGAGAGAACCGGATAGCTGTTCACTACCCGGTTCGTATGGTGTCGACTCTAATACCGGATGACTGGACTTTGCGTGTGAGCGACACCAGTTGTAACCGGGCCGCAATGCGGCGCATTCCGATTCCCGGAGGGCCCTCGCTGGGTATCCGCCTCATGCGCCGCGGGAGATCAGCTCCGCGCCGAGGGCGAGAGCCGCGTCGACCGAGGCGGCGCGGATCGCGGCGCGGTCGCCGTCGAACCGGTGCTCACGGACGAGCTCGTCCTCGCCGAGGACGGCCGCCACGAAGACGGTGCCGACGGCCGCATCCCCCTGCGGATCCGGACCGGCGACCCCCGTCGTCGCCAGGCCGAGCGTCGGACGCCCGTCGGCTGCGAGCCGCGAGGACGCTCCGCGCGCCATCTGCACGGCGACTCCGGGATCGACGGGCCCCCGCTCGCCGAGGACGCGCGCGTCGACCCCGAGGAGCCGGTCCTTGAGGTCGGTGGCATAGCTCACCACTCCCCCGCGGTACACGGCGGAGGCGCCGGGCACCTCCACGAGGGCGGAGCTGAGCGCGCCGCCGGTGAGCGACTCCGCGACGGCGAGGTCGACACCCCGCCGCCGGAGCTCGGCGATCAGCTGCGCGGCCGTCACCGCGTCGACCGGGCGGCCCGGCTCTGGCGGGCGGCGTCGGCGAGGTAGTCGATCCCGGTGGCGACCGTGAGCACCACCGCGGCCGTCATCGTGATCCCGTTCAGCCAGTGGACCCACTCGCCGAGGACGGCCCAGAGCGGCAGCAGAGCGAGGGAGATCGCGATCGACTGCACGATCGTCTTGAGCTTGCCGCCCCGTGACGCCGGGATCACCCGGTCCGAGAGCACGGCCATCCGGAAGACGGTGATGCCGATCTCGCGCACCAGGATGACGATCGTCACCCACCACGGCAGCTCCGCGAGGATCGAGAGCCCGACGAGCGCCGCACCGGTCAGCACCTTGTCGGCGATCGGATCCAGGAGCTTGCCGAGATCGGTCACGAGGCCCCGGCTCCGGGCGATGTGCCCGTCGATGCCGTCCGTGGCGATCGCGACGATGAAGAGGAGCGCCGCGGCGATCCGGATCCCGCCGTCCTGCCCCCCGTCGGCCAGCAGGAGCCAGAAGAAGACGGGCGCCAGCAGGATCCGGACGACCGTGATCGCGTTCGGCAGGTTCCAGTTGCCCGACGCGGCCGGAGCCGGTGCGGTGGGGTGGGTCATCGTGCTCCGCCGTTCCTCGCAGTGCGGGCGACCGGGACGGTCACTCGCGTCCCGTCAGCGTCCAGGCGTCCTCGCCGGACCCCTCGTCGTCGTCGTGGTAGTCGGTGGCGGCGGGCCCCGTCGGCTCGGCCAGCGGATCCGCGTACGGGTCCGGGGCGACCGAGGACGGCGCGGCCGGCCCCTCGCCCGGGTCCTCGCCGCGCATGCGCGCGAGGACGCCCGGCAGCTGCTCGGCGGTGACCAGCACGTCGCGGGCCTTCGACCCCTCGGAGGGGCCGACGACCTCGCGCGACTCGAGCAGGTCCATCAGTCGGCCGGCCTTGGCGAAGCCGACGCGGAGCTTGCGCTGCAGCATCGAGGTCGAGCCGAACTGCGTGCTGACGACGAGCTCGGCCGCCGCGACCAGCAGCTCGAGGTCGTCCCCGATGTCGGAGTCGATCTCCTTGCGCTGCGCCTGCACGGTGATGTCCTGGCGGTACTCGGGCTGCGCCTGACGGGTGACGTGCTCGACGACCTTCGCGATCTCGTCCTCGCGGACCCAGGCGCCCTGAACGCGCATCGGCTTATTGGTGCCCATGGGGAGGAAGAGGCCGTCGCCCTGCCCGATGAGCTTGTCGGCTCCCGGCTGGTCGAGGATGACCCGCGAGTCGGTCACGCTGGTCACCGCGAAGGCGAGGCGGCTGGGCACGTTCGCCTTGATGAGGCCGGTCACCACGTCGACGCTCGGCCGCTGCGTGGCCAGCACGAGGTGGATGCCCGAGGCGCGCGCGAGCTGGGTGATCCGCACGATCGAGTCCTCGACGTCGCGCGGGGCGACCATCATCAGGTCGGCGAGCTCGTCGACCACCACGAGGAGGTACGGGTACGGCTTGAGGACGCGGCTGCTGCCCGCCGGGAGCTTGATCTCGTCCGCGCGGACGGCCGCGTTGAAGTCGTCGATGTGACGGAACCCGAACGACGCCAGGTCGTCGTAGCGCATGTCCATCTCCTTCACGACCCACTGCAGCGCCTCGGCGGCCTTCTTGGGGTTCGTGATGATCGGAGTGATCAGGTGCGGCACTCCGCCGTAGATGGTGAGCTCCACGCGCTTGGGGTCGATCAGGACCATGCGCACGTCCTGCGGGCGCGCGCGCATCAGCAGGCTCGTGATCATCGAGTTGACGAAGCTGGACTTGCCGGAGCCGGTGGAGCCGGCGACCAGGAGGTGCGGCATCTTGGCGAGGTTCGCCACGACGTAGCCGCCCTCGACGTCCTTGCCGACGCCGATGGTCATCGGGTGCGTGGACGTCGTCGAGGCCGGCGAGCGGAGGACGTCGCCGAGGGAGACGATCTCGCGGTCCGTGTTGGGGATCTCGACGCCGATCGCGCTCTTGCCCGGGATCGGGGAGAGGATCCGGACCTCGTTGCTGGCGACGGCGTAGGAGAGATTCTTGCTGAGCGCGGTGACGCGCTCGACCTTGACGCCCGGGCCGAGCTCGATCTCGTAGCGGGTGACGGTCGGGCCGCGGGAGAAGCCGGTGACCGTCGCGTCCACGTTGAACTGCTGCAGCACCTCGGTGATGGCGCGGACCATCTCGTCGTTGGCCGCCGAGCGCGCCTTGGAGGGCGTGCCCGTCGAGAGGGCGGCCGCCGAGGGGAGGCGGTACGGCGCGTCGTCCTCGAACGAGGAGTCGAACCCGGCGGTCGGGTCCTCCTCGGCGAGGGGCGCGATCGGGCCGGTCTCGATGACGGGCGGGACCGGGACGGCGGGCGCCACGTCGAGGCGGTCGAGCCGGATGACCTCGGTCGCGTCGTCGTCGACCACGCCGGTCGCGCCGCGGGAAGCGCCCGTCTGCTCGAAGCGGGCGAGCGCCGCCTCGGCGGTCTCGGCCTCGGCCAGCACCTCGGTGGCGTAGGAGCGGGTCGGCGGGTGGGCCTCGTCGTCGCGCTCCTCGAGCGCGGTGTCGAAGCCCTTCGCGCGGCCGCGGGCGGGCGCGGCGCCCTCGAGCACCTCGGTGAAGGAGTCGATCGGGAGCTCGGTCTGCACGGTCGGCTCGTCCTCGCGCCCGGACTCGGTGCGCCGCCACCAGGGCAGCTCTCCGCCGTCCTGCTGCGCGTCCTCCTCCTGCTCGGCCTCCGCCTTCGCCGCGGCCTTGGCGGCGGCCCGCTCGGCCTTGAGGCGGGCGCGCTCCTCGTCGTCGAGCACGGGGGCGCCGAAGAGGTAGCCGTAGAGCTCCCGCGAGCGCGCGCCGATGCGGTTCGGCGGGGTCTTGGTGATGATGAACAGCGACAGCAGGATCACGAGCGACAGCAGCACGGTCGCGCCGGGGACGGTGGCGATCGCCGCGAGCGGGGCGCCCACCAGCCAGCCGAGGACGCCTCCCGCGGCCGCCATGGTCTCGATTCCCTGGCCGGGCTGCGGCAGGCCGAGGTGCGCGTGGCAGATGCCGGCGGAGGCGACGAGCAGCGTGATGACGCCCACGCCGATCCGCCCGTTGTCGTCGACGGACCGGGGGTGCCGGAAGAGCCAGAGGGAGAAGAGGAGAAGGACGACCGGCAGCACGTAGGCGACACGGCCGAAGAAGCCGCCGAAGCTCCACGCGTCGAGCACCAGGGCGACCGGGTCGGTCGCGAGGAACCACTCGACCACCGCGCCCGCGACGGCCAGCAGCAGCAGCAGGAAGGGGACGCCGTCGCGGCGCTCCTCCTTCGCCAGCCGCTCGGGACCGAGGGCGCGGGCGGCGCCGCCCGCGAGGTGGGCCAGCGCCATCCAGAGCCGCACGGCGGGGTTGGTGCGCGGGGCGGACTCGAAGGCCACCGTCTTCGTTTCAGCGGCCGCCTTGCCCGAGCCCCGGCCGGATCGCGGCGCGCCGGAGCGCGGAGTCGCGCTGCCGCGCCCGCGCGAGGTCGTCTTGGTACTGGTCGCCATGAGGCCACCGTACCCGCCGCCCCCGTCAGGGCCGGTGACCCGCGCCGCGACGGCCGGCGCCGATCCGCCGCCGGCCGGGAGGCTCAGGCCTCGATGACGAGCGGCACGATCATGGGCCGGCGGCGGTAGGAGGTGTTGACCCAGCGGCCGACGACGCGACGGACGGCCTGCGACAGCGCGTGCTGGTCGCTCGCCCCGTTCCGCACCGCCTCCTCGAGCGCGGCCGCGATCCGCGGCTTGACCTCGTCGAAGACGCTGTCGTCCTCCGCGAAGCCCTTCGCGTGGATCTCGGGGCCGACGACGATCCGCCCCGTGCCCGCCTCGACCACCACGATGATCGAGATGAAGCCCTCCTCGCCGAGGATCCGCCGGTCCTTGAGGTCGGCGTCGGTGATCTCGCCCACCGACGATCCGTCGACGTAGACGAACCCCAGGTCGAGCCGTCCGACGACGGTCGCCCTGCCGTCGAGCAGGTCGATCACGGTGCCGTCCTCGGCGATGATCGTGTTCTCCTCCGCGATCCCGGTCTCACGCGCGAGCTGCGCGTTCGCGACCAGGTGCCGGTACTCGCCGTGCACCGGCATCACGTTCAGCGGCTTGAGGATGTTGTAGCAGTAGAGGAGCTCGCCGGCCGCGGCGTGCCCGGACACGTGCACCTTCGCGTTGCCCTTGTGCACGACGGTCGCTCCGAGCCGGGTGAGCCCGTTGATGACCCGGTACACCGCGTTCTCGTTGCCGGGGATGAGACTGGAGGCGAGGATCACGGTGTCGCCCTCCCCCGGCTCGATCTGGTGATCGAGGTTGGCCATCCGGCTGAGGACGGCCATCGGCTCGCCCTGCGACCCGGTGGACATGTAGACGATCCTGTCCTCGGGGACGTCGCCCGACTTCTTCATGTCGACCAGGACTCCCGGAGGGACGTGCAGGTAGCCGAGATCCGCGGCGATGCGCATGTTGCGGACCATGGAGCGGCCGAGCAGCGCCACGCGGCGGCCCGTGGCGTGGGCCGCGTCGAGCACCTGCTGCACCCGGTGCACGTGGCTGGAGAAGCTCGCGACGATGACGCGGCGGGTCGCCCTGGCCATGACGCTCTCGATGACCGGGCCGATGTCGCGCTCGCTCGGCGTGAAGCCGGGGACGTCGGCGTTGGTGGAGTCGACCATGAACAGATCGACGCCCTCCTCGCCGAGGCGGGCGAAGGCGCGCAGGTCGGTGATCCGGCCGTCGAGCGGCAGCTGGTCCATCTTGAAGTCGCCGGTGTGCAGCACCGAGCCGGCGTCGGTGACGATCGACACGGCCAGCGCGTCCGGGATCGAGTGGTTCACGGCGACGAACTCGAGCTCGAAGGGCCCGAGGTTCTCGACGTCGCCCTCCTTCACCGTGAGCGTGTACGGCGTGATCCGGTGCTCCTTGAGCTTCGCCTCGACGAGGGCGAGCGTGAGGGTGGACCCGATCAGCGGGATGTCGCGCTTCAGGCGGAGCAGGTAGGGGACGGCGCCGATGTGGTCCTCGTGGCCGTGGGTGAGGACCACTCCGACGATGTCGTCGAGCCGGTCCCGGATGGGCGTGAAGTCCGGGAGGATCAGGTCGACGCCCGGCTGGTCCTCCTCCGGGAAGAGCACGCCGCAGTCGACGACCAGGAGCCTGCCGTCGATCTCGAAGACGGTCATGTTGCGGCCGATCTCGCCGAGGCCGCCGAGGGGGATGATCCGGAGCGTTCCCGGAGCGAGCGGGGCGGGGATGATCACGGGACCGGGCATGCGCCCTCCTTCTCCAGCGGTGCTTTCTCGGGACGTGCCGCTCGGGCTCAGCGGGTGGTGCCGGCGACCTTCGGGAGGGCGCCGCCGGCCGCGGCGTTGCGGTCGGGCCGGAAGTTGCGGAAGTCGACGCCCGGGATGTCGCGGACCAGGCCGAGCTCGTCCTCGATGAGCGCCGCCTCCGACTCCTCCGGGCCGACCAGGGGCAGCCGCACGCGCGGCGAGGAGATGCGGCCGAGGCCGTGCAGGATGTACTTCGCGGCGACGGTCCCGGGGACGTGCGTCATCACGGCGCGCACGAGCGGCTCGAGCTGCTGGTGCGCGCGGGTGGCCGCGTGGAGGTCGCCCGCGTTCACGGCGTCGACGATCGTGCGGTACGGCGCGGCGGCGATGTTCGCGGTGACGCCGATGAGCCCCGTGGCGCCGATGGCGAGCTCGGGGAGCACGTTCGCGTCGTCGCCGCAGAAGTACATCAGGTCGGTCTGGTTGAGCACGCGGCTGACCTCGGAGAGATCGCCCTTCGCGTCCTTCACGGCCAGGATGTTCGGGTGCTTGGCCGCCCGCAGGATCGTCTCGTAGCGGATCGGCACGCCGGTGCGGCCGGGGATGTCGTAGAGGATCACCGGCAGGTCCGTCGCATCCGCGATCATCCGGAAGTGGGTGAGCACGCCCGCCTGCGTGGGCTTGTTGTAGTACGGGGTGACGATCATGTTGCCGTCGGCGCCGGCCTTCTCGCTCTGACGGGCGAGCTGCATGGCGTGGGCGGTCTCGTTCGAGCCGCCTCCCGTGATGATCTTGGCGCGGCCCCCGGCGACCGAGCGGCCGACCTCGACGAGGCGGATCTTCTCCGGGTCGGTCAGGGTGCTGGTCTCGCCCGTGGTCCCGGTGACCACGATGCCGTCCGCGCCCGCTGCGATGCAGTCGTCGATGTGCTCCTCGACACCGGGCCAGTCGACCTCGCCGTCGGCGGTGAACGGGGTGACCAGGGCGACCAGGACCTGGCCGAAGGGATTCTCCGGAGTTGACACGCTGCCAGGGTAGCGGGTCGCCGCCGCGCCGCCGGGAGGAGGTTCCCGGAGCCGCCCGCGCGGACGGCAGCAGGCGGATCGGGCGGGACGGCCCGCTCGTCCTCGCCGGGCGGCGGGCTACGGAGCGACGCGGCCGTTCGCTGTGAAGGCGGCGGCCGTGAGGGGCATCAGCTCCTGGAAGTGCGTCTCCATCTGCTCGGCCGCCATCTCGATCTCGCGCTGCGGGAAGGAGGGGAACGTCGAGTCCTCGCGCTTGGTGCGCAGGGAGAGGAAGTTCATCAGCGAGCGGGCGTTGAGCGTGACGTACATCGACGAGTAGATGTTCAGCGGGAGGACGATCCGGGCGACCTCGCGGGCGACGCCCTCGCCGAGCATCCGCCGGTACGACTCGTAGGCCTGCGTGCTGACGCGGCGCGTCTCCTCGGCGACGAGCTCGGCCTGCTCCGCGGTGCCGGGCTCGAAGGAGTAGGCGCCGGGCTTGCCGACCTGCACGAGGTTGCGGCGGGGGCCGGGCACGTAGAAGACCGGACGGAGCTCGCGGTAGCGGCCCGACTCCTCGTTGTAGGAGGCGATGCGGTGCCGCATGAACTCGCGGAAGACGAAGATCGGCGCCTGCACGTAGAAGGTCATCGAGTTGTGCTCGAACGGCGAGCCGTGGCGGTCGCGCATGAGGTAGTTGATCAGGCCGCGGTCGCGCTTGCGCTGCAGCTCGGCGTCGGACTCCTCGCCGTCGAGCGCCTCGGCGAGCGTCTTCTCGCCCTGGGTCGAGACGCGGGCCGCGAACAGCACGTCGGAGTCGTGGGCGCTCGCGCGGACCAGCTCGACGACGACATCACTGCGGAAGACGGGACTACTCGGGTCTGCGCTGAGGCTGCTCTGTTCGGTCACGGATCGAACCTAGACCACGCTCCGACCGCGGCCGTCGTCACATCCCGAAACAGTCGTCCGCGCAGCGCCCGCGCCGACCTACGCTTCCCGGATGGAGCCCGTGACGATCCTCGCCGCACTGCTCGGCCTCGTCGTGCTGGGCGTCGTCCTCGGGGCTGTCCATCGGGCCCGCTCCGGGCGCGTCGCGAGCGCCCCCTCGCGCCAGGACCCCGCGATCGACCCCGGCGAGCTCGTCCCCGGCGCAGTGCTCGGGACCCGGGCCACAGTCGTGCAGTTCTCGACCGACGTCTGCACGCGGTGCCCTGCAGTGCGACGGATGCTCGGGGAGCTCGCCCAGCAGCGGCCCGGGCTGGCGCACCTCGACGTCGATCTGACGCACCGCCCCGACCTCGCGGCGCGCTTCCGCGTCCGGCAGACGCCCACGCTCCTCCTGCTCGATCGAGACGGAGTGCCGCGCAGCCGCATCGGCGGCGCTCCGACCCGCGCCGCCCTGACCATCGAGCTCGACCGACTCCAGGAGACATGATGAGCACCCGCTCCCCCTCCACCACCGGCGCCACTCCCCCGTCCGGCACCGTCGATCCCCGCGGCCCGAGGGTCGCCGCCGGAGTCACCGCCGCACTCCTCCTCACGGCCGTGGGCCTCGGGCTCGCGGCCGCGGCCCGGGCCGACCTCGACGGCCGGCTCTCCCAGCCCGGCTTCCTCCTGCTGCTCGCGCTCGCCGCCCTCTTCGCCTGGTCGGCCGCGCGCGGCGTCGGCTCCGGCCCCTGGGCGGTGCTGTTCCGCCGGGTGGTCCGGCCGCACCTGGCACCGCCGCGCGAGTGGGAGGACGCCCGCCCGCCGCGCTTCGCCCAGCTGATCGGCCTGGTGGTGACCGGCGCCGGCGTCCTCCTGCACGTCGCCGGCGTCCCGGGATCGGTTCCGGTCGCCGCGGCCGTCGCCTTCCTCGCCGCCTTCCTCAACGCCGTGTTCGGCCTCTGCCTGGGCTGCGAGCTCTACCTCGTGCTCGCGCGGGCCGGCCTGGTCGGGCGCTCGGCCGGCTCCCGGGCGTGAGGCTCTAGGCTGGGTCCGCTTCGCGGGCGGCCCGCGACCGGCTCCGGGAGGCACCATGAGCGACTCATCCGCACGGCACTCCGACCACGACGGGACCACGGACTCCGGCTCGCCGCGACGCGCCGCGCGCACGCCGGGCGAGCACGTGTCGACGCCGTCCGAGCTGCCCTCGGCCCGGCCGGACGCGTCCGCTCCCCGGCTCCGCGTCCTGATCTCGGGCGCCAGCGGGATGATCGGCTCCGAGCTGACCCGCCAGCTGCGCGCCGAGGGGCACGAGATCCTGCGCCTGGTGCGCCACGCGCCGTCGAGCCCGGACGAGTTCCACTGGGCGCCCACCTCGCACATGCTCGACTTCAGCGTGCTCGACCGCGTCGACGCCGTGATCAACCTCTCCGGCGCCTCGATCAGCCGCCTGCCGTGGACCGCGTCCTACAAGCGGGAGATCCTCGACTCGCGGATCCAGTCCACGCAGACCCTCACCGACGCGATGCGGATGTCCTCGACCCCGCCGACGACGCTGATCAACGCCTCCGCGGTCGGCTACTACGGAGACCGCCCGGGCGAGGAGCTCACCGAGCAGTCCTCGCGCGGCGACGGGTTCCTCGCCGACGTCGTCGACCGCTGGGAGAAGGCCGCCCACCTCGCGCCCGAGGCCACGCGGGTGGTCACCGCTCGCACCGGGCTCGTCCTCGGCGACGGCGGCGCGCTCAAGCCGCTCCTGCCCCTGACGAAGCTCGGCCTCAGCGGACCCCTCGGCAGCGGCAACCAGGCCTGGCCCTGGATCAGCCTCTACGACGAGGCCGCGGCGATCCGCCACCTGCTCACGTCCTCGCTCTCGGGCCCGGTGAACCTCGCCGGACCGGTGCCGGCGACCGCGAACGACGTGATGCGCACCCTCGCCGAGCAGCTGCACCGCCCGTTCAAGCTGGCCGTCCCCGAGAAGATCATCGAGCTCGCGCTGCGCGACGCCGGGCACGAGCTCCTGCTCTCGAGCCAGCGCCTGGTCCCCCAGCGGCTGCTCGACGACGGCTTCGAGTTCCGCCACCGCACGGTCGGCGCGGCGCTGGAGTGGGTGCTCGCCTGATCCCGGCCGCCTGAGCGGTCCTCGCCCGGAGAGCCGCGCTCGAGTCGCGGCCGAGCGGTCAGGCCGGAGCCTCGTGCTCCAGCGCGATGGCCCGGCGGATGGCGCCTCGGGCGCGCTTGCGGTCGCCACTGGCGTCGTAGGCGAGGCCGAGGCGGTACCAGGCACGCCAGCTCCCGGGCTGCGCGTCGACCTCCTCCGCGTACTGCGGGAACAGCGCGTCCGCCTCCTCCCGGAGCGGACGCCCGCTGGCCCGCGAGTCGAGGACCTCCTGCGGCAGCGCGTTCTCGCCCTCCAGCCGACGGGCCAGCTTCTCGGCGCGGAGCCCGAACAGCAGCTCGCGCACGAGCCCCCAGACGCCGACGGCGCCGAGGATCAGCAGGCCGACGCCCATCACGATGCCGGGCACCGTCGCCGCGGCGAAGGCGACGACGGAGTACTGCAGGCAGACGAACAGGTAGAGGGCGAGCAGGACCGCCATCAGGACGACGCCGATGCGGGTCCTCACGGGGTGCTCGTCGCTGCGGCGGCCTGGCCGGACGGAGCCCGGTCGATGACGGGCTGCTCGTCGACCGGCCGCTCGTCGAGAGGCGCGGCGTCGAAGGCGGCGCGCAGGTCGATCAGCGCGTCGAGGCCCACCACCACGCCCGTGGTCGTCCGGACCGCGTCGAGAGCGCGCAGGACGCCCTGCTCGTAGGACGCCTGCGAGGTGGTGTCGTGCCGGATGGTGACCGTCTCGCCGGTGCCGCCGAAGACGACCTCCTGGCGCGCCTCCACTCCGGGCAGGCGGAGGCTGTGGACCGGGACGCTCGCGACCTGCTGGCCGCGGGCCCGCTGGTCGGTGTGCGGAGCCTGCACCGGACCGAGCTCGGCCCGGGCGCGCAGCAGCAGCTCGGCTGTGCGGACCGCGGTCCCGGAGGGCGAGTCGACCTTGCGGGCGCCGTGGGTCTCGACGATCTCGGCGGCGTCGAAGAAGCGCGCGGCCACGGTGGCCAGCGCGGTCGCGAGCACCGAGCCCAGCGAGAAGTTGGGGATGATCACGACGCCGGCCTCCGGCTGCTCGGCGACGCTGCGCCGGAGGGCCGCGATCCGGTCGCCGGTCCAGCCGGAGGTGCCGACGAGCACCTTCCTCCCGTTGGCCACGGCGAAGTCGACGATCTGCTGGCTGACGGCCGGCACGGTCATGTCGACGACGACGTCGGCCGCGAGCATCTCGGCGGGATCGCTCCGCGAGCCGAGCCGCGCGACGAGCGAGAACTCGCTCGACGCCTCGATGAGCGAGCAGGTGAACGAGCCGAGTCGGCCGGACGCGCCGACCACGGCGACGGAGGTAGTCACCGACTCAGCGTAGCCCGCGGCTCAGTACGGCTGGGCCTCGGGCAGGCCGGTGCGCAGCTCCACGGGCAGGTGCGAGAGGTCGTTGTGCACGACGAGCACCGGCGGCTTGCGGGAGCGGACGCGGATGATCGTCAGCCCGCAGTTGGCCTGGTTGAGGCCCAGCCACCGCCAGTCGGGAGCGTCGAACACGTGGCGGACGAACCAGCCGATCACGAAGTTGTGGGTGATGAGGAGGTCGTGGCGGTCCTCGCGCGACGGCGCCAGGAACTCGGCCACCGCGTCCTGCATCTGCGCGTGCCCCGCCTCGATCTCGGCCGCGGTGACGCTGCCGAAGAAGGGCTCGAACGCCTTGGGCATGTCCGGGGTCGGCCCCGAGGGGATGCAGTCGAACAGCAGCGAGGACGGCTGGAGCGGCAGGCTCGGCAGAAGCGTCTGGAAGCGCGCGGCCGTCTCCTCGGCCCGGCGCAGCGGCGAGTGCCACGCTCCGGTGAAGGGGACTCCGCCGAGCCGCTCGGCGATGAGCCTCGCCTGGCGCTCACCACGGGCCGAGAGCGGGCCGTCCGGCATGCCGTGCTCGGCGTCCTGCTGCTCGCCGTGGCGGACGAGGTAGATGTAGTGGGACACGGGGTCCTCCCTGGTGCGGCGCGGCGGTGCGCGGTCAGCGGGCGTTCGACGATCGGATCAGATCGCGGAGGCGCTCTCGATCCCGGCGATCCCGGCGAAGGCCGACTCGTCGACCGCGCCGACGGCCGAGATCGACGACGGCCCCCGGGCCAAGTCTGCCGCGAGTGCCTGGACGTCCTCCGCGCCGACGAGGGCGAGTCGGCGCAGGCTCTCGTCGAGGTCGACGAACTCGCCGAAGGTCAGCTCGGCGCGTCCGAGGCGCGACATCCGGGTGTCGGAGTCCTCCAGCGCGAGCGCCGCCGCTCCCGAGAGCTGGCCGCGGGCGCGGGCGAGCTCGTCGTCGGTGACGCCGTCCTCGGCGAGGCGGTGGAACTCGGTGAGCAGGAGCTCGGCGACCGTCCCCGCCTTCGCCGGGGTGCACGCGGCGTAGAGCCCGAAGAGGCCCGCGTCCGAGTAGGACGGGGCGAAGGAGTAGACGGAGTAGGCCAGGCCGCGCTTCTCGCGCACCTCCTGGAACAGCCGCGAGGACATGCCGCCGCCGAGGATCGAGTTGAGGACGCCCATCGTCATCCGCCGCTCGTCGCCCGCGGCGAGACCGGGGAAGCCGACCAGCAGGTTCGCCTGCTCGGTGGGGCGGTGCACCACCGACAGGGCGCTGCCGCGGGTGTAGGACGCACGGCCGCCGACGCGCCGCTCGACGGGCGGGGCCGCCGTGCCGAGGTCCCAGCCGTCGGCGACGAGGACCCGCTGGAGCAGCGCGACGAGCGCCTCGTGGTCGACGGCGCCGGCGACGGTGATCACCACGTCTCGCGGGCGGTAGGCGGCGCGGTAGTGCGCCCAGACCGCGTCCCGGGTGGCCTCGCCGATGGTCGCGGCGGTGCCCCCGATCGGGCGGCCCAGCGGGTGGTCGCCGAACACGGCCTCGAACAGCTTCTCGCCCGCCACGTCGGCCGGATCGTCGTCCGCCATCGCCAGCTCCTCGAGGATGACCCCGCGCTCGGTCTCGAACTCGTCCGGATCGATCAGGCTCGAGGTCACCATGTCGGCGATCACCTCGACAGCCATCGGGAGGTCGCGGTCCTGGATCTTGGCGTAGTAGCAGGTGTACTCCTTGGCGGTGAGAGCGTTGTGCTCCCCGCCCACGGAGTCGAAGGACACGGCGATGTCGAGGGCGGACCGCTTCTGCGTGCCCTTGAACAGCAGGTGCTCGAGGAAGTGCGTCGAGCCGACGTTGGAGGGCACGGCGGGCTCGCCCGCGGTCGCGGGGCGGCCGGGCCGCTCGTCGCGAGAACCCTCGGCGACCCAGAAGCCGATCGTGGCGCTGCGGGCGCCGGGCACCGATTCGCTGAGGATGCGGACACCGCTCGGGAGGACGGAGCGGCGGACCGTGGATCCGCCTGCGGCCCGGACTGACGTCTCCGGCTGGTCGAGGGGCAGTGCGACTCCGTGATTCATCGTGCCCACCCTAGGCCACCGCGACGGCGGCCCGAGCCGGGCTGTCGCGCCGTGGCGGGAGAGGTGCAGGGGGCGTCGCGGACGGGCGCGGTCAGCGGCGCGCGCGCTCCAGCGCGGCCAGGTGTCCGGGGTCGAGCTCGAGCGAGACCGCGCGCACCAGCGCGTCCACGTCGGCGGGTGAGCGCGGGGCGACCGTCGCGGCGGTCAGCCGCGGCCGGCCGAGCAGCCAGGCCAGGGCGACGGCGGCGGGAGCGGCCGAGAGCTCGGCACCGATCGCGTCGAGGACGGCGAGGACCCGGCGTCCGCGGCGCCCGAGGTGGGCGGCGGCGAGTGCCCCGTCGGGCAGGCGGCCGAGCTCGCGGCGGGTGCGCTCGGCGCCGCGGAGGAACCCGTGGGCGAGGGGGACGGTCGCGAGCAGGGCGAGTCCCTGGCCGGCGGCGACGAGGCCGAGATCGCCCTCCGAGCCGGGCCGCTCGAGCAGGTTCCAGCGGACCTCCGCGCCGGCGAGGCGGGGCAGCCCGTGGGCGGCCAGGACGCGCGCCTCGAACAGCTCCTCCGGGGAGAACCCGGAGGCGACCACCGACCGCACCAGCCCGCGCGCCAGCAGCACGTCGACGGCGCTGAGGAGCTCGTCGAGGCGTCCGGCCCCGTCGGGGCGGACCGCCAGCACATCGAGGCGATCGGTGCGGAGGCGGCGCAGCGCCCCCTCGACACGGTCCACCAGCGCACGCGGCGTCGCGGGCGCGCCGACCGGAGCGGCGAAGCGGCCGATCAGGAGGAAGCGGTCCCGGTCGCGGTGTCCGGCGGGCCAGCCGCCGACGCCCTCCGCGAGGCTCGAGTCGGTGACGACGACGCCGTTGCCGCCCCACGCCGCGTAGCGCTCGAGCAGCGCGGCACCGTCGTCGCGGCCGAGGGCCGCCGCGTCGAGCACGAAGGGGAAGAGGTCGTGGCCGGAGTCGCCCATCGGCCGGCGGCGCGAGGGTGCGACGGCGGTCGGCTCGACGGGGCCGGTCTCGGCGAGGACGCCGCTCGAGGAGGCTGCGCGGGAGACCGCGGGCGGGAGCGGGACGGCACTGTGACGGGGAGCCCGCACGACGGCG